>JBIKMF010000283.1:0-5631 GCA_044359425.1 Phycisphaerales bacterium | reverse complement strand
CTCGTCCACCTCGTGGATCAACGCGCCCGGTTTCGCCGCCTCAATCGACGCGATCTGCGCCTCGAGCACCAGCGAGTACACCTCGCGCTGCCGCGGCGTGAACTTCCCGTCGATCGGGTACGTCCGCGTGATGTCCGCGCAGTACCCGCCAAACGCCGCCGCCGCGTCGATCAGCAGCACATCCCCCGCCCGCATCTCCTGGTTGTTGTGGTTGTAGTGCAGCACGGTCGAGTTCTTCCCCGCGCCCACGATCGGGTTGTACGCGTTCCCCGAAGCACCCTTCCCAAACCACTCCTGCTCCAGCGCACGCTGCACGTCCCGCTCGTTGACCCCCGCCTTTATCACGCCCCGCGCCTTCGCGTACGCATCGGCCGTGATCTCGATCGCCTTCCGCATCAGGGCCAGCTCATTGCCGGACTTCACCGCCCGCATCGCCGGCAACATGTTCGTTCGATCCTCGATCGCGCACCCCAGCACCCGCTCGCTCACCTTGCGAAACGCCGCCAGATCCGCCGACACCGCCGCGTCGTACACCGCAAACGAGTGCAAACACGCCATCCGCTTCCGCAGCCGCGCAGACGCCGTCAGCATCCGGGGCAGCAGCGTCGTCCTCATGATCGTGTCGAACCCGTGCTTCGCCTTGAGCTGCGCCGAGATCGGATCCCGCAGCCCGTCCCACGCCTCAACCTCCGGCGCGAGCGGCTTCAGAAACAGAATCGTCCGCCGCTTGGGATCCTCCGCCCCCGGGTCAAACAGCACCGCCGCGCCCGGTTCCGCCATGATCCCCGTCAGATACGCGAAGTGGCTGTCGGGCTTGTACACGCCGTGCAGTCCCCCGCCCGCCTCCCCCGCGGCAACGAGGCCGATCGCGCCGTTCAACTCCGCGAGCACGCGCTCGCGCCGAACCCGGTACTCGTCAACGCCAATGCTCTGCGTGCTCATCGTTCAATCTCCTCGTGCGCCCGAATCAGGATACGCGCCGCGTCCACCACACACCAAGACGACCCAACCCGGAACTCCCGTCGGTGCTCCTTCCCATCCCGAATCGCCTCCGCCACCGGCCTCACCACCCGCCACGAAAGCCGATCCCGCCGCCCCTCACGCTCCGCCGCCATCCGCACACACTCCCCAACCACAACCGCCGGCAACGCCCGCATCTCCGCACGCCCAAACACCACGCCTTCCGCCTCCCGCACGCCCTTCGCCAGCGCCGCCTCCGCCACCCCACGCACCACCGCCGCGCTCTCCGCGCACAACTCCGCCGCAACACCGATCCGCTCCATCACCCGAGGCGAGATTCCCACCAACGCCGGCAACACCCCGTGCCTCACGGCCGCTCGAACCCGCGTCACATCCGCGTTCGTCGCGTCCTCAACCCACGCAACCCCGAGCCTCGTGCACATGCCCTTCAAGTCCGCCGGCTCCACGCCCAGCGCAGGCCGCACCTGCACCACCCGAGGCTCCACGCTCAACACCCGCTTCGCCCGCATCCCTCCCAGCCCGCGCGGCCCCGCTCCACGCATCAGCCGCATCAGCACCGTCTCCGCCTGATCCCCCGCGTGATGCCCCGTCGCCACCCACGCCGCCCCCGCTCCCGCCGCCATCCGCGCCAGCGCCGCATACCGCGCCTTCCGACACGCCGCCTCCAGATTCCCGCCGAGCGCCCGCGCCGCGACCCCCTCGCTCACAAACGCCACACCGAGCTTCGCCGCGAACCCCGCAACCCAATCCCGATCCCGCTCGCTCTCCTCTCGCGACCGCATGTCGTGCACTACATGCGCCGCAACCACACGCGACGTTGCCCCCCACAGCGCCACCAGCAGCGCCGTCGAATCCGCGCCCCCCGAGCACGCCACCACCGTCAGTCCATCACCCCCCGTGAGCCGCCTCCACGCGCGCACCACCTTCCGCGCTGCAGGCTCGCGCCGTACCGCTTCTCGCAGCCCATCCTGTTCCCGTGCACCGCTCACGCTCGCATGATACGGTAACGCCACAACCACCCATGCAAACCGTCCCCGAGTCCAAGTCCCTCGAGCCCCGCCCACTCCCAGACGCCCCGCCCGGCATGTCCACCTCCCAGTGGGCCATCTCCGCCACACTCATCGCCGCCATCCTCGTCGCCGCCTTCGCCCTCCGCCGCCACGCCGCCAAACTCCAGTATCCGCAAGCACCAAAGCCCGACGCCCACGCCGACGAACTCAACCACATCACCCGCGACCTCATCGCCCAACTCGACCGCCGCGCCGCCGATCTCGAATCCCTCATCGCCGCGGCAGACGAACGCATCGCCACCCTCCGCTCCATGCCATCGTCCCCATCGGTCCTCGTCGAACCCAAAGACCCGCTCCACGCCCGCATCCACGCCCTCGCCGACGCCGGCCGCTCTCCCATCGACATCGCACGCGAAACCGGTTGCCCCACCGGCCAGGTCGAACTCATCCTCGCCCTCCGCCGCGTCCGCGCCTGATTCTCCCCATCGCAACGTCCGAGAAGCGCAGATTCGGCACGGCCCCGCCCCGCAAAACCCACGGGTTCGCGAGGCCAAACTGACAACAGGTTGGCAGTGGCGCCGCGCCCGCTTCGCACCACCCCCTTGCCTCCACGCACCGGGCCGTTACGTTGTCAACATGAATACAACAACCACGACCATCGACCTCGACGCGTTCCTCGAACTCTACTTCGACGGCACCCAAACCCCGGCGAGTATCGCCCGCCAGCTCGGCGCGGCCACGCTCGACGTAATGGACTTCGCCGCGCAGCCCTTCGTCGTCACCGCGATCGCCCGCGTAGAAGCCTTCATCAAACGCCGCGTGTCGATCGTCGCCGGCGGCGCTGCGGAATCGATCCTCCGCCAGTTCGCGCAGTTCCCCCCGCTCGCGCCCGACGCTTCTGCGCTCGATATCGACCGCCGCCGCCGCGCCCTGGACTCCACCCGGCGCGCCGCCGAGTTCCTGCGAAAGGTGCATCTCCCCTCGCCCACCCCGCGCGCCACCACCCCGCGCGAGGAACCCGTCGAATCACCGATGCCCGCGTTCGATCCCGCCGTCGCGCCCCTCACGCCAACGCCGGCGAACATTCGAACCTCCGCGGCACGCATGCTCCAGTCACTCGCCGGCTGTGCCTGACGCCCGCGTTACGGCTTCGGCGTTTCGTCGGCGGTGGGGGACCTCAGCTCCACGCAGTCGAGCCCGAAGTACGACCGCGAGCCCGTCGAGTTGGAGTTCCCGCCCACAACCTCCGCGCGCAGCGTGATCTTCCCCGCCTTCGGCGTGTGCAACCCGAGATCGATCGGCCCGGTCGGGATCACCCGCCCAGTCTCGCCGCTGTACATGTCGATGTCGGTCCCCGCCCGCGCGCCGTTCACGAAGAACCGCACGATCCCGTAGTCCCAGCTCTTCGTCGCGTACAGGATGACCCGCGTCTGCCCCGACCGCGACGCCGGAATCGCCAACTCCACAAAGTCCCCAATCGCCCGCCCCTGCACCCACAACTGCAGATCGTGGCTCCACTCACCGTCGCCGATCCCCGCGAGGTCCTGCACCACAACCCCCGTCCCCTCCGACTTCCACGTCGGAGTCAGCGACTCGCACTCAATCGCACCCGCGATCTTCATCGGCGGCGGCACAACCCGAGGCAACACCACGGCCACCTCCGGCTGCGGTTCCCTGTTCGTCGTCGCCCCCGGCATCGCGTAGAAGTACACCGTCGCCGCGTAGTCCACCGAGCACGCCAGCCAGTGCCACACCTCCATGTCAAACCGCAGTTCCTTCTCAAACGGGATCGCGTCGAGCGACCGCACGCGGCTCAGAAACGTGTGTCCTCGGTTGTTGGAACTCGCACCCTTCCCCTTGTACCCCTCGCACATCGCCTGCCCGTGGAACGGGTGCTGGAACGGCGTCGGATCGCACCACCCGTAGCCGTAGTAGTCCTCCGTCCCCGTGCCGAAGTGCGACGGGAACGCCTCGCCGTCCACGTAGATCTTCTCGTCCCCCTCGCCCCACCACAGCGCCACCGGGTTGAACACCGACAGGTTGTCACCCACCAGCACGCCCTTGCCCTTGATCGTCGCGTAGTTCCAGTCCCTCGTTCCCTTGGCACGCTCGGTCTTGATCCCCATCTCCCCGTGCCACGCCGCGTGAAAGTGCATCGAACGATCGTCCCACTTCATCGCCTGCGTCGTCCAGCCCGCCGCGACCTCCGCCGTCGCATCGCCCAGGTTCATCACCCTCAGCTTCGCCGCCGACTTGTACGGCATCACCCATCGCGCCGTGAACGTCGCCCCCTCGCCCGACGCCCGGTACCAGTCCTTCACGTGATTCGGCGCAACACCCGTTCCGAAGAAGTCCCCCAGCGGGCACCAGATCGTCTGCGCGCCGTCGAACTCCCCGACCACCACCAGCGACCGCAACGCGCCCGCCATGTTCGCCGACTTCACCGACACCGTGAACCCCGTCACCGCCCCCTCGCCCGACGCCGTCAACTCCGCCGAAGCACCCTTCGCCAGCACCGTGCCACCAGCCGAAGATGCCGCGGGCACGGGCGTTCCCGCGTTGAGCGCGGCATTCCATCCGTCGATCAGCGACTTCGCCCCCGCCAGTTCATCCTTCGTCACGGACTTCACCACAACCCCCGCGCCGTAGGTGCGGTAGTTCACGTGGTAGTAGCTCCCCGGCTGATCCGTCGTCACCTTCACGCTCTTCGCGTACGGGATCGGCAGGTACAGGTTCCACCCGCGCGACTGCGTCTGCGCCAGCGGTTCACCCACGAAGCTCTTCCCCGCCAACAGCTTCTCCATCGAGCCCTCGATCACCGGCGCCGGGGCGCCGTCCACGTACACGCGGAGCACGCCCTTGGGGTTCGGCGTCCAGATCCGAACGATCGCGCCCGGCCCGTCGGCCTCCGCCATGACCCACTCCTTGCGTGTCTTGCCATCAACCGAAACCTCTTCCATCCGAATGAACTGGTTGACGTCGTTGTTGGCGAACCACGTGCCCGCAGCATCAGGCGATGTCGACGCTCGGTCGTAGCTCGAGAACTGCCGCGTCGTGTACGCGTGCTCCGGCCACCGCGAGACCGAACGAACGTCGACCATCTCCGCGCCAAGCGACGCGAAATCGATCTGCCCGAAAGCCGCGGAAGCCAATGACGCCACCACCAACAGGAGTGCTCGTGTGTGCATGCCCCGATCATAACCCCTTGTGCAAGCCTCCCCAATGCCGCCCCGCGACTTACCGGGCGTCTACCCTCCACCATGCCAAGCACGGGCCATCCCGCTATCGTCGCGCTCCTCGCCGCCGCCTCGCTGTGCCTCGGACAGGAACAGTCCGAAGCACCCAAGCCCGATCCTCGCATCGACGAGGACGGTCGCGAAGTCGCCTACTGGCCCCCCGATCGGCCCTTCGATCACCTCCACATGCGGCTGGAACTGACCATCCCCGACATGCAGTCCGCCAACCTCAGCGCGGTCGAAACGCTCCGCATCACGCCCATCGGCACCGCCCGATCCGAACTCCGCCTCTCAGCGAAGAAGCAGGACATCTCCTCCGTCACGCTCATCGCCGGCGGCCAACGCACGCCCTGCGAGTTCCGCGCCGATCGCCCCGACCTCTTCATCACCCTCCCCCGCGCAAT
>JBIKMF010000282.1:0-5633 GCA_044359425.1 Phycisphaerales bacterium | reverse complement strand
AATCAACCACGAGCCCGAAGGCACCCATGGAAAATCGTACGGAGACTCCGTCGAGAATCCAGATCCCGATTCCGCAGGCGATCAACCCGCCGACGCTCGTCGCGATGACCGACTCCTGCACCAGACTCACGACGATCGCGGACCTCCGGAACCCCATGGCTTGCAGCGTTCCGAGCTCACGCACGCGTGAGGCGAAGGCGGCGTACATGGTGTTCAGGCCTCCGAACAGACCACCAACGGCGATCAAGCCCGCGGTGAGCCACGTGACGATCTTGAGCGGGCGGAAGAATGCCGCGAGGTTGCCGTAGTACTCGCGTTCACCGATCGCGCTGAGTTCGAGGTCGGGCCGCAGCTTGGTAAAGGCCTCGACGTCGGCGAGCTCGGCCTCGCTCGGGTCGAGCGTCGCGACGACGCAGGAGATCGTCTCTCGCTTGTTCGCATTCTGGATGTCCGTGATCGGTGTCCAGATCTCCGCCTCGAACACGGTGCCCGGCGACGTGAACCGGCCGACGACGGTCCACGGCCGTTTGTCGATCCAGATCTTCTGCCCGATCGCCAGCCTCGCGTCCTCCACGCCCAGGACCTCGCCCGCCATGCGACCGACGATGACCTCGTCGGCACTCGGCGTGGGCAGGCGGCCATCCAGCAACGTCACTCCGGGATGAACCACCATCGCCGCGGGCGTGATGCCGCGCACGATCGCCTGCTTGAGTTCGCCACCCTCATCGACCGAGAGGGCCATCATCACGCTGACCTCCGGCGAAACCGCGTCGACTCCCGCTCGGCGCACGACGCCCGGTACCGTCGCCGCGAGAACGCCCGGGACGCTGGCCGGGATCTCCGACCGTTCCACGCTCTCTTCGCTGCCCGCGCCGAGGATGATCACGTTGCGAGGGTCGCCCGAGTCCTTGAGGGACGACTCCATACCTCGCACGAACGCCGCGGCGGCGATGACAAGCAGGACGACAAGAGTGCTACCACCAAGCGAGAGCACGAGTCGCGCGGGGGATCGTCCGAGGTTGCGGACGGCGTAGGTGAAGGGCAACAGCCGCATGGGGACTCCTGGTCAAACCGCTCGGAAGCACTGGGCGATCTCGCGTCGGCCGGCCTGCCACGCGGGGATGATGCCCGCGACGATGCCGACACCGGCGGAGATCGCCAGCCCCAAGAGCATGACCTCGGGGGCGGTGTGGAAGTTGATGCTCAGGCCCTCGGTCGAGAGCGAGAAGTGTCCGAACTCCACGACCGCAGCGGCGGCACCGGCGCCGATCGCGCCGCCGAGCACACCAAGTCCCAGGCCCTCGACGAGGATGAGGCGAGAGATCAGCCCGCCGCGGAAGCCGAGCGTCTGCAGGATCGCGTGTTCCTTGATGCGGTCCTGCACGCCGAGCACGATGGCGTTGCCGACGAGCGCGAGCACCGCAGCGAGGCACCCGTAGCCGAGGAACCGGGTGAAGCCGACGAGCTCGACGACGTCGGAGCCGGCCTGCGCGACGAAGGCCTTCTCGGGTCGTGTGGCGGTCGGTTCCTGCTCGTTGGCGAACTCCGCGTCGATCGCGCGGGCGATCTCCTCAAGCTTGTTCGACTCCGTCACACGGACGTTGAACTGGGTCACCACGCCGAGCCCGCCGCCGCTGGTCGCGGCACGCTGCAGGAACTCCAGATGCACGTACGCCACGTTCTGGTCCTGCGGTTCGGTGGAATCGATGATCCCCGCGACGGTCACGGTGATCCCCGACGAGTTGAACGAGTCGCCCACTTTGAGCGCCTTGCGCTCGGCGAGCCTCGCACCGACCAGGGCCGCGTCGGCACGCCGCCGCCACTCCTCGATCGAGCCGGACGCGACGGTCCACTTGGCTTTCATCGCCTCGAGCTGCTCATCGGGCATGCCGCGGTACGTCACGACATCGAGGCTTGCGCGGCAGTTGTTCACGACGATCTTCATCGGCACCACGGATTCAACGCCCGCGATCTTGGCGATACGGGGGCCGTAGAACTCCGGGATTCGGCTGGCGGCGGGGCAGAAGCGGTTCTCGCGGTAGACAACAAGCATGGTGTCCGCGGCGGTCACCTCGGTTGCCTCGCGCACGCCGCGTTGGAGGGTCTGGACGGCGATGAAGAGGAACATGGCGATGGCAACGCCACCGAGGGTGAGGGCGGAGCGGGTGCGGTTCCGCCAGAGCTGCTTGAACACGAGCGGCATGTAACGGGGAGCGATCACGCGACACCTCCTGCCGCGATAACGCGGTCTTCGATGAGTTTGCCCTTCTCGAGATGCAGGGTGCGCGAGGCGTAGCCTGCGCTCTTGGAATCGTGGGTGACCATGACGAGGGTCTTGCCGAGTTCGGCGGAGAGGCGGGAGAGGAGCCGCATGATGGCGGCGGCGGATTCGGCGTCGAGATCGCCGGTGGGTTCGTCGGCGACGATGATCGAAGGGTCGGCGACGATGGCGCGAGCGATGGCGACGCGCTGTTCCTGACCGCCGGAGAGCTGCCGCGGGTAGTGGTCGTGCCGGTCGGCGATACCGACGAGTTGCATGGCGGTTTCGACGCGTTTGTGGCGTTCGGATCCGGACATGCTCTGCACGAGGAGCGGGAGCTCGATGTTCTCGTACGCGGTGAGGACGGGGACGAGGTTGTAGAGCTGGAAGACGTACCCAATGTTGCCCGCCCGCCAGTCGGCGAGGCGGCCGCGGGAGTAGCCGGCGATGTCGTGGCCGCCGATGATGAGCTGGCCGGAGGTCGGGTGGTCGATCCCGGCGATGAGGTTGAGCAGCGTGGTCTTTCCGCTGCCGGATGGTCCCATGAGCGCGAGGAACTCACCCGCCTCGATGGACAGGTCGAGTTCGCTCAGAGGGGTGATGGTGTTCGTCCCCTTGCGGTACTGCTTCGTGAGCTTTCTGCATTCGATCAGTGCCATTTCGTCTACTCCCTGCGTTACTCGTCTGACTGTGGCAGCCGTTCGCCCATGACCTTGACCCTCGCGTTGTCGGCGAGGGCTTCGGGAGCGTTCACGATCACGCGGTCACCGGGCTTGAGCCCGGAACGCACCACGATGTAGCCGTCCTCGTCATCGCCGCCCAGTGTGACGACGCGTTTGCTCGCCTGTGTCGTCGTGGGTGTCGCGTTGATCACCCACACCCACGCGTTCTCGCCTTCTCCTGCGATCGCGGCCTTGGGCACGACCATCGTTTCTTCGTCGTCGCCTTCGCTGGTCGATTCCGGAGTCTCCTGCGTCGCCTCGACTTTGATCTTGACCCGCATGAGCATCCCGGGCTTGAGCACACGGTCTGGCTCGGCGAGTTCGATCTTGAACTGGATTGTGTTCCGCGCCGTGTTGGCCTCGTGCACCACGCGGGCCACGGTTCCGGCGAAGACGCGCCCCGGCAGCGCTTCCGTCGAGACATCGGCGTGCTGGCCCACGTCGACGAGCGCGGCGTCGGCGAGGGGAACGTCCACCACCACCTGGAGCTTCTTGGGGTCGTAGAGGCGGATCACGCCTGATTCCTTTGGGTCGCTCCCGGGCCCCATGGCGATCCGCATGCCGGGCTCGATCGCGCGGCTCATCACGACACCGGCGCACGGCGCGACGATGGTCATGCGGCTGAGCTTGAGCTGCGCCTCACGCAGCATGACCTCCGCCGGGGGCAACTCCCCCTCCACCGCTCTCGCTTCGGCGTACATCGCCTCGAGCTGCCGCTGCTTCACCGCGATGGCGGCGCGAAGCTGGGCGACTTCACCCTCGGTCGCTCCTCCCGCCGCCTGCAACCCGGTCATGCGCGAGAGCTCGGTCTTTGCTTCTTCTACCTCCGCGACACCGACTTCCTGCTTTGCCAGTGCGCTGCCGAGCATGTGGCGCTTCGCGATGAGTTCGGCGGTCGCGAGATCGACGGCGAGCTTGGCGTCGGCATCGACGAGCCTCGCGACAACCTGCCCGGCCTCCACCGTGTCGCCCTCGAGCACCAGCACTTCGGCGACGACACCTTCCTCGAGCGCGGGCACGGTAACCGGGTAGGGTGCGGGCTCGATCAAGCCCGGTCCCTGGACCACGGCTCCGGCGCGGCCCGCGTGCATGGCGTCGCCTTCGACGTGCTTCATGATCGCCGGTGAGACCCACACCTCGTGCGCGGGGATGAGGAGGTCGCGGGCCGAGTAGGCGAGAAGGCCGGCGGCGCAGAGCAGGATCGTCATCGGCAGAAGGATGCGCGTGCCGAACCGCGACGGCGGGCGCGGGACGGCGGGGCCACCGCTGCCGCGAGAGAGATCGGCGAGGGAGGGTCCTGATCGGCTCATCGCGTCTGCTCCTGGGCGGGGCGGCCCGCGTAGGTACTGGCGGCGAGCTCCACCGCCGCGAGTGATTCTTCCATGCGAGCTTCGATGACGCGCATCTTGGCTTCTGCGCGTCGTGATACCGAGTCCATCAGCATCAGGGGTTCCACACGGCCGACGGCGGTGATCCGCTCGACGTCGGCGGCCTGTGCGTCCACCATCGGCACCACGCCCTTCTCGTACGCCTCGCGTTCGGCGCGGCGGGCGCGGAGGGTTGCGGCTGCGGTAGCGGCACGGATGGCGAGGTCCTCGTGCATCCGCTCGCAGCGGATCCGTTCGAGTTCTCGTGAGGCGAGGGCTTTGGCGAGGCCCTCGCGGTTGGCGTTCAGAATCGGAAGAGGCATCGTGAGCCCCCATGTCAGCAGGCCGTTGCCCTCTTCGCGACCGGTGCCGGCCCCAAGCCCGATGCTCGGGAACTGCATGGCGACCTCGAGCTCCAACGCCCGCTCGGCCATTTCGTACTCCGCCTCGGCGAGCACGAGTTCCGGGTGCGTGCTGGCGACGGGTTCGTCCGTCGCTTCGACGACGAGCCTCGGCAGGAGGATGAGTTCCGCTTTGGCGGGAAGCCCCATCTCGCGGCGGATCATCATCTCGCGGATCGACGCTTCGCCCCGGGCGCGGATCAACTCGGCGGAGACCATCTCGCGTTCGACGCGGAACATCTGGGCCTCGACGCGCTGCATCTCACCCGCCTGCACGATGAGCGTGATGCGCTCGAGGAGGCGGTCGAGTTCGGCGAGGCGTCCTTCGAGCACGGTGACCAGCTCGCGCGACGCGGACCACTCGACCCAGGCCTTGCGGAGGGCGGTTCGGACTTCCCATTCCATCGCGGCGGCCCGCGCGAGTTCGACGGTCAGCCCGCCCTCGGCCATCTGCTTCTCGTACTTCGGAACGCCGGTGATCGGCAGGGTGAAGCCGAGCCCACCCATGACGGTCCATGGGCGGCCCATGCTGGTGAGCATGCGTTCGATGGAGACATCCACCATCGGGTCTTCCCAGAGGCCGGCGTTCGCCGCGCTGGCGGAGGCGACCCCGGCGCGGGCGCGGGCCTCGCGGAGTTCGGGGCTAAAGACGAGCGCAACGACCTCGGCTTCTTCGAGCGTGAGGCCGTCGGCGGGGTCGAAGGTAATTCGGCCGGGGGTGGCGGCGTTCAACGAGGCGGCGTACTCGGCGACGGCGGGCGCGGAGGCCGAGCGCGCGTGGTAATCGGCGACATGGCCGGCCACATCGAGCGGCTTGCGGGGGTGTGACTGGCAACCGGTAAGACCCGCGGCGGCGATTGCCGCGACGATCAGGGGCGTTCTC
>JBIKMF010000281.1:0-5651 GCA_044359425.1 Phycisphaerales bacterium | reverse complement strand
TGCTCATCGTGATCATCCTGGCGACGCCGTTGGCGGCGTGGTGGTTCGCCTTCGTCCCGGAGAACAAGTACATCGAGGCCCTCTCGCAGGATCTCAAGCACAAGGAAGCGTTGCTCGAGACGCTCCGCGAGGAGACCTCCCGGAACGCCGACCTGCAGAAGGCCAACGAGGAACTGCACCGTTCGGTGACGCTCATCGAGCAGCGGTTGCCGAGCAACAAGGAAGTTGACGCGATCGTCCGTCAGGTGAGCGATCTCGCGGTCGCCGCGGGCCTCGCCGCCCCGGGCATCAAGAGCTCCAAGCCCGTGCAGTCCGCGCTCTACATGGAGCAGCCCCTGGAGATGGAAGTCTCGGGGGACTTCGAGGGGTTCTTCCGCTTCATCGCCGAGGTCGAGAAGCTCCCTCGCATCACGCGGATCCATGACCTGAAGATCACGAGCCAGACGGGGAAGGACGTGGAAATCCTCGCCGAGTTCACCCTGAGCATCTACTTCCAGGATGACAAGGCCGTCGCCTCCGCGGAGAAGAAGCAATGACGAATCGCACGCCGGATCAGCAGAACGCTCTCGAGCGTCACGAGTCACAGAACCTCGCCACGGGTGGGAACCCGACCGGCCAGATGTCCGGTGGCGGCTTCGGGTCGGGGCCGGACCTCGAATCGGCGGTCGCGCCGCCCAAGGTGCTGGTGCCGCAGCAGGTGTTCGTGTTCCTCATCGTGTTCGCGGTGAGCGCCGCGACGATCTTCACGATGCGGCAGTACGGGATGCGGGCGGGCATCGCGCAGGCGGAGGAACTGAAGCTCGACCTCGCGCAGAACGACGCGGAGAAGGCCCGCACCTACGAGCGGATCATGGCCGATCTCCGGCGCGTGGAGCACCCGCTCGAGGTCGCCCTCGACGACCTCCAGAACAGCCCGTTCATGCCCAAGGGCGCGGACACCCAGGTGATCGTGAACGACCAGGTGATCACGGGGCCCTCCGCCGAGCAGCGCGCGGAGCAGATCCGGCGCGAAGCCGAGGAAACCCGGCGGCAGGTGATCCAGTCGGCCCTCGCCGAAGTCAAGATCAACATGGTGATGGGCGAGATGGCCCGCATCAACAAGGAGTACTACCGAGTGGGCGATCAGGTCGCCGAGTACTTCACGATCGTGAAGATCGACGGCCGCTCGGTCACGCTCCAGGCCGACGGGATCAACTACACCCTGCTCATGGACGAGAAGGTCGACTCCCCGTCGAAGGGCCCCTCGAAGTTCACCAAGCCACGCAACTGATCAAGCCGGAGGCGCGAGACCTTGGCCAAGTACAACATCGACGACATCCTCCACGAGCTCGGCGTCGACAGCGCCCGCAAGGCCGCCGACACCCCGGCACCATCGCCCGCCAAGCCGCACCGGGTCGATCAGGCCGAGGAGTCGTTCTCCAACCTCCCCGCCGTGCCCGCCAACCAGACGCGCGGCGATGGCAAGCCCTCGGGCCGTCCGCTCTACTCGCACGAGGAAGACGGCGCCACGCATCAGGACCTGGAGACGCTCGCGAAATCGCGGAACGTGCTCCCGGACGAGAAGCTGAACATCGCAATTCAGCTCGTGAAGCAGACCCCGGGGAAGAAGCTCGCCGAGGCCCTCATCGAGCAGGGCGCGGACGAGGCCGCCGTGCAGGAACTCGTGGCCCGCAGCTCGGGCGTGCCCTTCGAGCGGATCGACTTTGACAAGGGCCTCGAGGGAGGCTTTGACGGCACGTTGCTCCAGCGCCTCACCCCGGAGTTCTGCAAGCAGCACTCCATCATCCCCCTGCGGACCGAGGGTGCGCGCGTCGTGGTCGCCGCGACGCAGGCCGAGAACGTGTTCCTCTTTCAGGATGTCGGTTCCAAGCTCCGCGCGTCCGTGAAGGTCGTGCTGACGCCCGCGGCCGACGTGAAGCGGGCACTCGAACTCGTCGGTGCCGGTGGCACCGAAGAAGCCGAACAGGTAGACGTCTCGAAGATCCTCGAGGGCGTCGAAGAGGCGGACGTCTCGGTCGAGAAGAAGTCGACGACCGAAGTGGACCTCGAGAAGGAAGCCGACGCCGGGCCCATCATCCGCTACGTCAACCACATCATCCAGACGGCGGTCAAGGAAGGCGCGAGCGATATCCACCTCGAGCCGTGCGAGAAGAAGCTCAAGGTGCGGTTCCGTATCGACGGACAGCTCTTCGAGATGATGACCCCGCCCGCCTCCATGGCCGCGGCGATCACCAGCCGCCTGAAGATCATGGCGAACCTCGACATCTCCGAGCGCCGCATCCCGCAGGACGGTCGAATCCGCTGCACGGTCGCCGGCCGCAAGCTGGACCTGCGCATGTCCACACTCCCCAACACGTACGGGGAGAAGACGGTCATGCGTATTCTCGATACGAAGTCGATCAACGTCGAACTCGAGAACCTCGGTATGCACGAGGACACGTACACGATCTGGAAGCACCAGATCGACGCGCCCCACGGCGTCTCGCTGGTCACAGGGCCCACCGGCTCGGGTAAGACCACGACCCTGTACGCCTCGCTCCGCCAGCTCGACAAGAACACCATGAACGTCTGCACCGTCGAGGACCCCGTCGAGTACCACCTCGACGGAATCACCCAGACGCAGATGCACGAGAAGATCGGCATGACCTTCGCCCTCGCCCTGCGCGCCCTGCTGCGTCAGGACCCGGACGTCATCATGCTCGGCGAAATCCGTGATATCGAGACCGCCGGCATCGCCGTGCAGGCCGCGCTCACCGGCCACTTGGTTCTCTCCACGCTGCACACCAACGACGCCCCCAGCTCCATCACGCGACTCGTCAACATCGGCCTCGAGCCCTTCCTGGTCGCCGCGGCGGTGAACGGCGTGCTCGCGCAGCGACTGCTGCGTCGCCTCTGCGCCCACTGCAAGGCCCAGGAGAAGCCCAACGAGGAGATGGCCGAGTTCCTCACGATGCACGGGTTCGCGGGCGATGTGATGTGGGTCGCCAAGGGGTGCGACCGCTGCCGCCGCACGGGCTACTCGGGCCGCGTGGGTATCTACGAGCTTCTTGCCGCGGACGACTCGCTCCGCGACATCATCGCTCGCAATCCCAACGTCTCCGAGTTCCGCCGGATGTGCATCGAGCGCGGCATGGTGACGCTCCGCCAGGACGGCATGCGGAAGGTGATGGAAGGCATCACCACGACCGCCGAGGTCCGCGCCGTGACCGAAGCGATCCACTGATCGCGGGAGCTGCTTCGTTCAGGTCGCGAGCCACGCGGGGAGTGCCATGATCTTCCCGGCCCGATCGACGCACCCGAGCGTCGTCGACGCCGTCGCCGCGAGTTCCTCGACCGCCGCGCCCGCCCGCTCCACGACGACCACGTCGTACTCGTGCTCGATCTTCACGCGCCCACCCCCGGTCCAGCGGGTGCGGATCTCCACCGTGTCGTCGTACTTCACGGACCTGCGGTACCGCACCTCGAGTTTCACGATCACGAGCAGGATTCCGTCCGCCTCGAGCGCGGCGTAGGTCTTCCCGCTCTCGCGCAGCAACTCGGTGCGGCCGATCTCCAGCCATGGGACGTACGACGCGTGGTGCGCCACTCCCATCGGGTCGCACTCGCAGTACCGAACCCGCACGCGTGCGGTGCCGCTGGACGCGACTCGCTCGTCAGGCATCGCCGCCCCCGGTCTGCTTGGAAGCCTCGGAGGCATCGGGCGCACCGAAGCCCTCGACAACCTTCAGCTCGCCGTCGGGCATTTCCTTCACGATCCCTAGTTGACGCAGGGCAGCGAGGGCCGCGTCCTGCTCGGCCCGCTTCTTCGAGTTGCCCCAGCATGATTGGAATCGCTTGCCCTCGATCTCGACGCAGACTTCGAAGACCTTCGCGTGATCGGGGCCCTGCTCCGCGAGGATGCGGTACTGAGGGGTCTGCCCGAGCTCGTGCTGCGCGTACTGCTGGAGCACGCTCTTGAAGTTCTGCTGGTGTCCGGAGACCGCCGCGCGATCGATCACGTCGCCAAACAGCGGGCGGATGAACCGTGCCGCGGCCTCGAAGCCGCCGTCCAGGTACAACGCGCCTATGACCGATTCCAATGCCGCGGCAGAGAGAGAGGCAGGGAGCGGCGCCGAGGTCTGCATGCCCTTGCCAAGGATGAGGAACCGTTCGAGTCCCAGGCCGAGCGCGATGGTCGCGCAGGTCTGCCGGGAGACGGCGAGGGACTTGATCTTGGTCATCTCGCCTTCGAGCAGCTGCGGGAACCGGCGGAAGATCATGTCGCAGACGACGATTCCCAGGACCGCATCGCCGAGGAACTCCAGCCGCTCGTTGGAATCGAGCCGGGTCGCGGCGGTGGAGGCATGGGTCACGGCGCGCGTGAGAAGATCCGGATCATCGAATCGATGTCCGAGAATCTGTTCGCATCGACGTCGCTGGAAGTCGTCCATCGCAGGATCTGGGCTGGGACGCCCCTGGTCTGGGGCGTGGCACTGAGTAGAAAGGCCCGGGCGGCATGGCCGCCGGAGCCGGGTTTTGCGCCGTCACCCGCGTGGGCGCTCCGCCGTCGTCGTGCGACGACAGAGGAGCGGCCGCGCACCGTGGTTCGGCGCACCGGTGCAATCTGGCTGTTTCTTCCCGCTGGCACCCCTTTCGAGCCCCTCTGATCCGAGCATTGTAGCGGAATCCGGGTATTTCGAACCGGGCTCCGCCACTTTCCGTCTCCGGAGGCGACAAGGGACTCGACCGACGCCGGGAACGAGGCTATCGTTCAGGCCCGGCGCTGTCCGAACTGTTCGGAGTCCGGTAGGCCGGCTAGTCCACAGAGGTTTGTATGCATTATCCACACCGCATCAGCCGTACGAAGCGCAAGCGGGCCATCGGCTTCCGCGCCCGCATGAAGACCACCAACGGTCGCAAGCTCATCAACCGCAAGCGGGCCGTCGGTCGCAGCCTCAACGTGGCCGACAAGAAGCGCGGCTAAAGCACGCCTCAACACGAGCATCCCCGGCGCCCGATCCCGGATCGGGCGTTTTTTCGTGCGCGGACTCTGGTAATCTGCCGGAGTGCGAGCCGCATTCACACTCATTGAAGTCCTCGTCGTCATCGCGATCATCGCGATGCTGATCGCCATTCTCCTCCCCGGCCTGGGGAAGGCCCGCGAATCCGGGCGTCAGGTAGTCTGCCTTTCCAACCAACGGCAGATCGGCACCGCGTTGGCGATGTACGCCAACACGTTCCGCGAGTACACACCCCGCGAAGCAGGGGTAAGCGAGAACGGGCGCACGCCCGAGGTCGCGGCCTATCGCGGGGCAGAGTGGAATCTTGCGTGGGCATTCAACCTGCGGCCGTTCCTGGATCCGCGGGCCGAGTCCTCCGCGGCGAACGGCGGGCTTCGGGACCAGTACGCGGATGCGCCGTACTACCGGGATCCTGCACGGCGGAAGGACCCGCACAACATCCACTACGTGAACAACGGCCTGCGGTTTACCGCTCGCAACGTCGTTTCGAGCATAGCGAAGGGGCCGACTCCGCTGCGGAGATACCTCGCGCCAGACCGCACGATGTTCCTCACGTGCTTCGTGGATGACCCAAACGGCCTTCGGTGGGGCAGTTGGTACAACGGCAGCCTGTCGGAACTGAACATCGCGATCTACTACGACATGTGGCGC
>JBIKMF010000280.1:0-5682 GCA_044359425.1 Phycisphaerales bacterium | reverse complement strand
CCCCTCAAAACTCCCCCCCAAAACGCCACAAAACGCGAACCTCGTCGCGTCCAGTCACACCCCGTCACTCCGGGGCACACACTCAGATTCATGCGGGAAAACTGGGGATCTAGGATTTGAACCTAGACTAACTGAGTCAGAGTCAGTCGTGCTACCGTTACACCAATCCCCAAAGGCACGCCAACTGTAGGTCGCTTTCCGCCCGTGGCAAGCCCTTCGACCCGCCCTTTCATCCAAACGCACACCGCACACGCCCTCACACGCCGTACGCCCCCTCCACGCGCCGCCCACGCCACGCTCCCACCCCCACTCCCTCCTCACCTCCACGCCCACACTCGCCGATCTCCTCTCCAACGCTCGTCGCAACCCGCGACCACGTCAGCCTTTGGAGATCCGCATGAACCGCCTCCCCATCGCCGCTCTCATCGCCGCCGCCGGCCTCCTCGCACCCTCCGCCCTCGCCCAACACACCGACCACGGCGACTCCCACGCTCAGCCCGCCCACGACTCCCACGCCGCCCCCAAACCCGCCGCGAAACCCGCCGCCAAATCGGCCCCTAAACCCACCACCAAGCCCGCGGCAAAGGCCCCCGCCCCCGCCAACGACGACCACGCCACCGCCGACGACCACGCGCAGCCCGAGCCCAAGCCCTCCAAGCCCGCTCCCAAGCCCTCCACCAAAGCCTCCTCCCAGACCGACGCCGCGCCCGACGCCGACACCGCCCTCGCCTGGCTCCAGGAAGGCAACGAACGCTGGGTCGCCAACCGCACCGACGCCCCCAACACCGAGCCCGGCCGCCGCGAAGACCTCGCCGCCGCCGGCCAACACCCCTTCGTCTCCGTCCTCACCTGCGCCGACTCCCGCCTCCCCGTCGAACGCATCTTCGACCGCGGCGTCGGCGATGTCTTCGTCGTCCGCGTCGCCGGTAACGTCGCCGGTGACAGCGAAACCGGCACCATCGAGTACGGCGTCGGCCACCTCAACACGCCCCTCCTCGTCGTCATGGGTCACACCAAGTGCGGCGCCGTCGCCGCGGCAGCCTCCGGCGCTCAGCTCCACGGAAAGGTCGCCGGCCTCGTCGACCACATCACCCCCGCCGTCGACCGCGCCCGCAAGAACAACCCCTCCGCCGACGAAGCCACCATCGCACAACTCGCCATCACCGAGAACGTCTGGCAGACCATGTACGACCTCTACAAGAACAGCCCCGAAATCCTCGACAAAGTGAGCTCCGGCGAACTCAAGGTCGTCGGCGCCGTCTGCGATATCGCCACCGGCAAGGTCGAGTGGCTCGGCGAACACCCCTGGCAGGCCGAACTCATCACCGCGCTGAAGGTCGCCCCCTCCACCACCGGCCGCGACACCGCCACCACCAAAGCCTCCGACGACGAACACTGATCGAGCGTTCACCACCCGCGCCGCATCGCAATCGGCCAACGCCGACCCGATCCGAACGCAACCGTCGTCACCTTCAAACCCGTCGCGGCCTGCTTGCGCTTGTACTCGCTCAAGTCGATCAGCCGCAGCACCCGCGCCACCACGCCGCGATCAAAGCCCATCGCGACGATCTCCCCCTCGCCGCGCTTCTGCTCCACGTACGCATCGATGATCGCGTCCAGCACGTCGTACGGCGGCAGTGAATCTTGATCCGTCTGCCCCGGCCGCAGCTCCGCGCTCGGCGCCTTCGTGATGCTCCCCTCCGGGATCGGCGGCACCGCAAACCCGCACGCCGCGTGGTTGTCGTTGATCCACCGCGACAAGCGATACACCCACTGCTTCGTCACGTCGCTCAGCACCGCGAGCCCGCCGTTCATGTCCCCGTACAACGTGCAGTACCCAACCGCGAGCTCCGACTTGTTCCCCGTCGTCAGCACGATCGCGCCGGTCCGATTCGAGATCCCCATCAGGATCGTCCCGCGGATCCGCGACTGCAGATTCTCCTCCGTCAAATCCGGCAACACCTCGCCCAGCCGCGGCATCCCCACCCCCGCGAAGTGCGCATCGAGCGTCCGCGCCAGCCCGCCAAACGCCTCCTCGATCGGCACCATGTCACACCGCATCCCCAGCCGCTCCGCAAGATCACACGCGTCCGACTTCGAGTGGTCGCTGCTGTACCTGCTCGGCATCGCCACCCCGCGCACATTCCCCGCCCCCACCGCCGCGCACGCGATCACCGCCGTCAACGCCGAGTCAATGCCCCCCGACAACCCCAGCACCGCGCCCCGAAACCCCGTCTTGCGCAGATAGTCCTTCACCCCGGTCACGAGCGCGTGGTACAGCATCCACTCCGCGCTCCGCTCCGCCACAACTCCACCACGCCCCTCCGCTTCAAACCCCACGGCCGCGCCCGCGAACAACTCGCCCCGGACAACCTCGTCCCCCCGTGCACCAAACGCGAACGCGTGACCGTCGAAAACCAAGTCATCGTTCCCACCCAGTTGATTCACCGACGCCACCACCACCCCGTGCCGCGCCGCGTGCGCCCTCACAATCGCCCGATGCCGCTCCGTCTTCCCAAGCACAAACGGACTCGCCGACGGACTCACGATTAACCCGCACCCCGCCCGCGCCAGATCCTCCACCGGATCACGCACGCCCGCATACCTCGACGAAAACCCCGCGTCCTCGCCGCGCCACAGATCCTCGCAAATCGTCAGCCCCACCCGCGCCACGCCCCCCGCGTGCGGCACCTCGATCACGCCCGGCTCATCACCCGCGACAAAGTACCGATCCTCGTCGAACACGTCGTACGTCGGCAACAGGCGCTTCGCGTACACCCCGATCCGCCGCCCTCCCCGATACGTCACGAGCGCATTGCGCACCAACCCGCGCTCATCGCGCCACGGCGTCCCCATCACCAGCGTCACACCCGCGCTCCCCGTCACGCTCCCCGCCTCATCGCTCGCCCGCATGCACGCCTCGATGAACCCGCTCTGCCCCAGCACGTCCTTCGGCGGATACCCGCACACCGCCAGCTCCGGCACAACCACCAGCGCCGCGCCCCGCGCAGCACCCTCCACCGCCGCACGCGCCACCATCGCGCCGTTCGCCTTCAGATCACCCACCGTGGGATTCAGCGGAACCAGTTCAACTCGCATGCGCATCACCACCCGTGCCCGCAACCACCGTCGCGGGCCTCGCCTTGGAAAGCCGCAGGTACAACGCCGACGCCGTCGCCGCGCACAGATTCACCACAAACTCCGAGGCCGTCACCGTCAGAATCACCACCGCAAACTCGCTCCCAATCGCACCCGCCGCCGGGAGAAACTTCATCGCCCCAAACGTCCCGCCATCCCGCGCCCCCAGCGCGCCCGACGGCGTCACCGCGCCGATGAAGAAGTACAGCGTCGCCGCCAGCACCACCGACCCCATCGACGCCTCAACCCCCGCCAACTCCGCCGCCACCGCAAACCGCCCCGCGATGAACGCCGTATCCAGCACGCGCAGCAGCATCCCACCACCCACCGCCCGCGCGCTCGCCAACATGTCCAATCCCGTGTGCATCTTCGCGAACCACGCGCCCCGCACCACCCGCTCCAACACCCCGATCCTCGTCACCCCAACCAACCGCGCCAGCCGCTCCTTCCCCGCCTCACCCGCAAACACCCGCGCACACCCCACGATCACCGCAAACCCCACGACCGCCGCGCCCACCGACGACACCCACCACAACGCATCCACCGCCCCGCGCCACATCGTCGCCACCAGCGTCGCGCCCAGCACCGCCAGGATCACCGCCGCCGTCGCGCCGATCCACGCCGCGATCATCAGCAGCGGCAGCCCATCCCTCCGCTTGTGAATCAGGAACCGCGACGCCAGGCTCAACTTGAACGGAAAGTTGTTCAGAAACGTCGCGAGCGCATTCGTCGCGCAGCACGACAACCAGTGCACCCGCCGCACCGGCGCGATCACCACCACAAACAGCGTCCCGTTCGCCACAAGACTCATCCCGCACAACCCCAGCATCCCCACGATCATCCACGGATCCCCGTGCAGCACGCGATCCAGCGCATCCCGGTTCTCATCCCTCAGCGCAATCCGCACGCACCACACCAGCAACGCAACGCTCGCCGCAAAGCCCAGCACCTGCACCGCCATCCGCGCAGGCGACATCCGCTTCACACCCACCGACTCACCCTCGATCCGCTCACTCACGGACGCTCCTTCACCCGCAGCTCCACCAGCGAACACCCAACCTCCGGCCACACCCTCACCGGCTCCGCGCACGTCTCCAGCCACCGCGACACCCGCTCCACCGTCACCGCCGGATCAATCAACCCCGACCGCCCCAGCCGCGCCAACTCCGACCCGTTCACAAACACGTGCGTCACCCCGCGTTCCCGCAGCCGCTCCGTCCACTCCCACGGATCCTCCCCCGCCGCCACCGCCTCCGCAAACAACCACCGATCCCACGTCGTGTTGTACACCACGTTGTTCCAATAGAGCGGCGTCGCATCCCCCAGCAGATAAACCCGACGCAACCCCTTCAGATTCGCCACCACCGCCGGCGGCGAGTTCAGCAGCACCCGCCCCCACTCCTCCTCGTTCCCACCACCCTTCAGCAACTCCTTCTTCAACTCCGCCTGCAACTCCCCTCCAAAGAACCCCGGCCCCGCATCCACCCACTCATTCGGCGCCCCCCCGCGCTCCCCGGAGTACCAGTCGTACGCCGCGACACCCCTCACACCCATCAACACCATCAACCCCACCACCCACCGCTTCGACCACCCCGCCACCACCACCGCCATCATCACCAACACCACCGGCACACACGGCAACAAAAACCTCGCCTGAATGTGCGTCGCAAACAACCACGCGCACACCTGCACCCCAAGCACCACGCACAGCACGCCCCCAACCTCCCGCGCCCCACGCCGCAGCACCATCACCGCCACCACCGGCGCAACAAGCCACAACCCCAGCCACTGCGGATGCAACATCCCCCGATGCCGCGGGCCCGACGGATCCGTCGCATCCTCCAGCACCATCAACTTCAACCGCTCCACCACCGACCCGCCAAACGACACCGCACGCACAAACCTCCCCGCCTGCTCCCCCGTCCAGTGATTCGTCCCGAGCACCCCCATCCCCAGCGGGAAAATCGGATTCGCTCCCTCCATCCCATTCCGCACCAGCCACGGCACCAACACCGCCACCATCGCCCCCACACCAACCGCGCCCACCTTCGCCCACCCCCTCACCCCGCCTCCCTTCCCCACACGCACGAGCGCCGCCACCGCCAACGGCGCACCAACAAACACCACCGCCGTCGGCTTCGCGCCAATCGCCGCGCCCACCAACACCCCAAGCACCAACCCCGCCCCCACCGTCAACCCCGCACCCCGCGCCCCGCCAAACACCACCAACATCCCCGCGCACAAAAACGTCAACAGCGGCATCTCGTTGTACGACAACGCCCCCACCACCACCGTCCACGGCGTCACCAAAAACGCCACCCGCACCACCGCCACCGCCCACTCCACCCGCGCCGCCTCCCTCCCGCGGCAGACCACCCGCACAACCTCGCCCATCACCGCCGCGCACTGCACCGCCATCAACGCGTGCAACATCTGACACGACAACAACCGCCACCCGCCCCCACTCCCAAACCCCTCCGCCCCCGCGGTCACCGCCCCGATGTGCAGAAACGCCCCCTCCACAAAGCTCGGAAACCACGAGAA
>JBIKMF010000279.1:0-5683 GCA_044359425.1 Phycisphaerales bacterium | reverse complement strand
CTGCGGCTGGGTTGGCTGGAGGCGGGGGAGTACGTGCTGAAGGTGGAGTGCCGCGATATGCGGGCGGAGATGCGAGGCTCACGACCGGGGCTGTACGAGGAGGCGGGGGTTGGGCGTGGGGAAGTGGCGTTCAGCGTTGCGAAGAGCGACGCGTGGCAGTTTCACAACTGGGACCAGAGCGTGACGCCCGCGCAGATTCGCGAGCTCAAGAAAGAGGAAGGTGCGCAGCGGGAAGGGAAGCTGCGGCAGTTGCTGTACTACGCGCGGCGGGATGCCGCGGCACCGATGGAGGGCGCGACGCTGACGGTTGCGCCGGCTCTCGATTGGCGGAAGTACGGGCAGAAGGCGGAGATGCTCTGGGGAAGCGTTGAGGGCGCTGCGCCGGCGGATGCGACCCTGGTGGCGCGGTTCACGACGCCGAAGGATGCGCCGCTGGGCGTGTACGACTGGAACGAGGTAACGGGGATCGAGTGGGACGGGGACGAAGTGACGATCCACGCGGCCGCGTGGCGAAAGGCGTACATCTACGGGAATGAGAAGGCGAAGCGGTACACGGAGTTCGCGGTGCCTCTGGAGACGCGCGGGATGAGCGGCACGCCGGAGGAGTGGCTGGCGCGGGTGAAGGTGCGCGTGGTGTGGCACGAGGGGATCGACAATCCCCGGAACGCGGTCGAAGAGGTGCGGCGCTAAACGCGGGGCTCAGAGGAGCTGATCGAGCGCGGTGGTGAGGCGGGCGATCTCGTCGGGGGTGTTGTAGTGGGCGAGGCTGATGCGGAGGACGCCGTCATCGGGGTCCATGCCGAGCGCCTCGACGAGGCGTCTGCTGTAAAAGTGACCGTGTTTGACGCCGAGGTTTCGGGCGCAGAGCTCGCGAGCGAGTGAAGCGGAGCGGGATTCTCCACGGACGCGGCAGGAGACGGTGGCGACACGGGAAGGCGTCATCGAGGCGGCGCCGAAGAGCGCGATGCGCGGGTGGTTCGAAAGGAAGCGCAGCAGCGGCGAGCAGACTTCGGCCTCGATGCGCTCGATGGTGTCGAACGCGCGGAGCATCGCGGCACGGTCGTCGAGGGACGAGGGAGCATCGGCCACGAAGCGGAGGTATGCGGGCAGCGCGGCGATCGCGGCCGCGGATTCGTGCGAGAAGCCGCCGAGCTCGAACTTGGAGGGGAGCTTGGTGCGAGGGATGAAGGGATGGTTCGGACCGTGGAGAGGAGCGAAAGCCTCGCGTGAACCGTAGATCGCGGCGGCATGGGGACCGAAGACCTTGTAGGTGGAGTAGACGTACCAATCGTGGGCGTGCGCGGCAACGTCGGGGAGGCGGTGCGGGGCACAGGCGACGCCATCGACGACGGTGCGGGCCCCGACCGCGTGGGCGGCGCGCGTGATGGCGGGGGCGTCGTAGATCTCACCGATGATGTTGGAGACTTCGGGGAAGACCACGAGGAGCGTCCGGTCATCGAGGAGCGGGGCGAGCGAATCGAGGGTGAGGGCGGCCTGTGGGGTGCCGGAGGGGTCGACGGTGAGGACGGGGTGCCAAGGCGTAATCTCGAAGCCGCGGGCGGCGAGGCGGAGCCACGGCTGGATATTGGCTTCGTGGCCGATGGTGGAGACGACGATGCGGTTGCGGTGTCGAGGGAGGTCACCCGCGGCGAGGGCGTCGGCGTGTGCATTCGCGATGAGGTGCAGAAGGGATGTGGAGGAGGAGCCGAGGATGACGTGCCCGGTGGAGTGGGCGTTGAGGAAGGTTGCGGCGGCGTGGTGGGCGGCGGCGATGTTGGCTTCGGCGTGGGTGGAGGCGGGGTAGAAGCCTCCGAGCTGGCCGAAGGCGTGCGTGAGGGAGTGGGTAAGGGCGTTGATGGCGTCGACGGGCAACTGCGAGCCGCCGGCGTTGTCCAGGAAGGCAAAGGGAGCGACGAGCGCGGGGAAACGGGAGCGGATTTCGGTGGTGTTGGGCATGGGGATATCTCGGGCAGGGCGGTGTGGTGAGACGCGCGCCGGATCAGGGCTCGGCGGCGTTGTCCTTGAGTCGCATGGCGAGTTCGGCGCGGGCGACGCGCCATTCGCGGTTGATGGTGCGCTCCGAGGAGTCGAGCACGATCGCAACCTGTTGGATGGACATCGCGGCGAAGTAGCGGAGCTCAACGATCTTGGCGAGGCGCGGGGCTTCGCGTTCGAGGGCCTGGAGCGCCTCGTCGAGGGCGAGGATATCGATGTCGCTGGCGCGATCCGCGCTGTCGACGGGCTCGATGAACGTGAGGGCCTGGACTTCGCCGCTGCCGCGCTTCTGGGTGTTGCGAGCACGCGCGTGGTTGACGAGAATCTGCCGCATGGCCATCGCGGCAACGGCGAGGAAGTGCTCGCGACCGTCCCAGGACTTTCGTTCGCCGCCCACCATCTTGATGTACGCCTCGTTGACCAGCGCGGTGGGTTGGAGCGTGTGGGAGGCGCGTTCACGGCGAAGCATGGATGCGGCGATGGCGCGAAGGTCCTCGTAGACGAGGGGGAGGAGCTTCTCCGCGGCCTGGGGAGCCCCGGAGCGAACGCCTTCGACGAGGCTGATGACTTCTTCGTGGCGGCTTTCCATCGAAGCAAAGGATACCTCACCCGTGCGGCCGGCGAGGGGCGCTGTGGGGCGGATGTTTGGGGTAAAGGAGGGTTCTCGGTCGGTACGGGGGTCTAGGCCACGATTTTCGATTCTGCGTGTCGTTCCGGGCGGGTGATTCGTGCTGGCTGTGCGGAGCCCCGAGTCGGAGCTCCCCAGCACCCGGAGATCAGCACCATGAATCGTCTTGCCACTCGAAACACCGTCTGCGCCCTCGCGATCCTTGCCGGGTTGGCCACATCGGCCTACTCCCAGGGCGTTACGTCGTCGTTTACCTATCAGGGTGAACTCAAGGAAGCGAACGTGCCCGTTGATGGGACCGTCGACCTGCAGTTCAGCCTGTGGACGGCAGCGGCCGGCGGGTCGCAGGTCGGGTCGGTGCAGACCGTCCTCAACGCCACGATCGCGAACGGTCAGTTCAACGCGAATCTCAATACCAGCAACGAGTTTGGTGCTGTTCCCTTCGACGGGCAGAGGCGCTGGCTGCAGATCGCGGTGCGCTCGGCGAGCACCAACGGCGCCTTCGTCACGCTGCTCCCGCGCCAGGAACTGGTGAGCACTCCCTACGCCGGGTACGCGTTGAACGCGGCGACGCTCGGCGGCCAGAACGCCGCGTTCTTCACCAACGCGGCCAACCTGACCGGCGTGATGTCGGACGCACGGCTGTCGAACAACGTCTCGCTCCGCACCGCGAACCAGGCGTTCACCGGATCGAACACCTTCACCGGATCAAACACCTTCAACGGCGCGAACGTCTTCAACAACACGGGCAACACGTACTTCGGTAACGGTGCCGGGATCACCGCCCTGAACGCCTCGAACATCAGCACCGGCACGCTGGCGGACGCGCGGCTTTCGACGAACATCCCGCTGCTCAGCGGAATCAACACCTTCAGCGGCTCCAACGCCTTCCTCGCCACCACGCTCTTCAACAACACCGTCGGCATCGGCGTCGCGAACAACAGCGCGTTCCGGCTCCAGCTCGCGGGCGGTACCGGCGTTTGGCGCGGCGGCATCGCCGCGGGCGGCACGACGCGGGCGACGGTGTTGGGCGAACTGAACGGGCTCTCGGTTCTCGGGGCGCACAACGGGCTGTTGACCGCATGGGCCCCGCTGACGCTCAACCCGACCGGCGAGGCGCTGGGCATCGGTACCGGCACGACGGCGCCCGTGGCACCGGTGCACATCTCGAACGCCGCGCACTTCCCGTTGCTCGTGGAGAGCAACAGCACGGCGGGCACGTGGTTCAACCTTCGCAACTCGTCGGTGGGCGGCACGTACTGGCACATGATCTCGACGGGCTCGGGCAACGGCGGTGGCGCGGGCAGGTTGCTCTTCGGCACGGGGCCCAGCCACAGCGCCACCAACGGTGAGGTCCTCTCGCTCTCGTCGACCGGTCAGGTCGGCGTCGGCACGATCACCCCCGCGGCGACCTTCCAGGTGTTCAACGGCACCGACGCGTCCCTCACGGGCGGCGGCCACATGATCTCGGGCGATACCGCCGGTCTGAACATCGTCATGGACAACAACGAGATCATCGCGAGGAACAACGGCGGTGGCGCTCCGCTGTATCTGAACCAGGGCAGCGGCAACGTCATCGTCCCGGTGCTCGAGATCACCGGCGGCAGCGACGTCGCGGAACCCTACGACGTCGCGGCGGTGGCGGGCGTCGAGCCGATCCCGGGGATGGTCGTGGCGATCGACCCCGAGAACGTCGGCAAGATGCGCGTGGTGAACGGCGCGTACGACCGCACCGTGGCCGGCATCATCAGCGGCGCGAACGGCATCAAGCCCGGCATCACGCTCACGCAGACCGGGACGATCGCCGACGGCGACATGCCCGTCGCGAGCATCGGCCGCGTGTGGTGCTGGTGCGACGCCGACCAGGGCGGGCCCATCGGCGCGGGCGACATGCTCACGACCTCGAACACGCCGGGCCACGCGATGAAGGTGAACGACCAGGCTCGCTCGCAGGGCGCAATCCTCGGCAAGGCCATGTCGCCGCTCAAGTCCGGCAAGGGCCTGGTGCTCGTGCTCGTCAGCCTGCAGTAATCAAATACCAACGACCCCCGCGGAGAAATCCGCGGGCGTCGATTCGTGACACTCGAAAGGAAAGGTCCCACCATGAAGAAGATCTCTGCCATCGCTCTCCTCCTCGTCGTCGCCGGAACCACCCTCGCCGCCGGAGAGGCCGTCGTGAAGCCGGGCCAGAACCTCACCAACGACCAGGCCGCGAGCCTGAAGGGCGAGGACGCGTTGAACGTGACGCAGTTGCAGGCGCACGACATGCTGAACTGGGACAACCCGCGCGTCGCGGCAAGGGCGGACGTGTCGCAGATCGTCGATGCGCCGCGCACGATCGACAAGCGCAACTTCCGCAAGATGAACCTGAAGAACGCGGTGCCGGGCCGGGTGGCCGTCGCGTTCAGGCCGGGCACGACGCTGGCAGAGCAGGCCGCGGTGCACGCGAAGCTCGGCATGACCGAGAAATGGCGGGCCCGGGTCGTCGCGAACCTCTGCCGGGTCGAGCGCGACGGCGCGGATCTGGCCGCGGTGGTGAACGCGTATCTGGACGAGCCCAGCGTGATGTTCGCTCACCCCATCAACAAGGCTTACGCCGACATCGTGCCCAACGACAGCAGCTACTCGAGTCAGTGGTCGATGGCGGCGAGCAACGGCGGCTGCGCGGCGGAACTGGCGTGGGAGGAGTTCCGTGGCTCGCCCGCGGCCACGATCGCCGTGGTGGACAGCGGCGTCTCGATCACGCACGTGGATCTGCAGCAGAACGTGTGGACCAACCCGGGCGAGGTGCTCAACGGGCTCGACGACGATGGCAACGGGTATGTCGACGATGTGCAGGGGTGGGATTTCGTCGACAACAACAACAACCCGGCCGGCTGCCTCGATCACGGCACGCACGTCGCGGGGACCATCGGCGCGCGTGGAAACAACGGGCTCGGTGTCGCGGGCGTGAACTGGACGGCGAGCATCATGGCGCTCCGCTGCGATTACGATTGCGACGGCACCTTCTGGGGCGATCAGTACGACGGCCTCGACTACGCGATCGACAACGGTGCGCGG
>JBIKMF010000278.1:0-5691 GCA_044359425.1 Phycisphaerales bacterium | reverse complement strand
CGTCATCGCCAACGCCGATGGCACCCGCGCCCCAAACTCCGTCTCCCCAAACACCCACCCGCTCAACGCGATCATCCACTGCACACCCGGCGGCTTCCGCAGATACGCCTGCTCAAACAAATGCGGCACCGCCCACTCCCCACGCTCCACCATCTCCCACGCCGGAATCGCGCGCATCCCCTCGCTCATCGCCAGGCTCGACCCCCCAAGCTTCACCCAATACACCCCCACGCACACCGCCAGCACCAGCACCACGTGCGCGGCAAGCGTCCCCCGCTTCACCCCCGCCCCCGATCCTTCTTCACCTTCACGTTGCAGCATCGCCCCCAGTCTACACCCAACACCCTCTTCTCCAAAAATGAACGCACCCGCCTCGAGGAGAGAGGGCGGGTGGAACATTGGGTGTCTTCTTCATCAAACCAAAACGCTACAGCAATCCGCCCCCGCGGGCACCAGCCAACTCGCGCCGCCCGCTCTCGCGGCCGGTCGCGGGTGAGAGGCTCAATCCAAGCCTCCCGTTCCCCACCCCCCCCAATTCCCCGCCCAATCCTCCCCAACCCTCTCGCCAAGGCCCCGATCGTGCTGAGGCCCCGATCGATTCCCCCCTCAAACCCCGCTCGTGTGCCGCGACGGGCCCCAGCCCCGCCTTTCCTTCGCCCCAGACGCTCCCGCGCCCAAGGCTCTTCTCCCAAACCGGACGGTTTCACACCTCGATCCACACTCCATAACGAGAAGAGCGTCAGTCACTCACACCCTCAGCCCACAATTTTCTCATTTTGCTCCAAGATCCCCTTCTCCAAGCAAAAACCCCGTCCCCCCGCCCCACCCCCCATCCCCCATCCCCCGCCCACGCATATGCTCGCGCATGAGCGACCCCGGCCCCAAGCCCACCCCCGACCTCCGCCGAATCGCCGCCTACCCACGCGCCGTCGAACGCCTCATCGCCGAGTTCGCCAAACTCCCCGGCATCGGCCGCCGCTCCGCCGAACGCCTCGCCTTCCACGTCCTCAAGGGCTCCTCCGACGACATCCTCCCACTCGCCAACGCCATCCGCGAGGTCAAGGAAACCATCGGCCACTGCCCCACCTGCTGGAACCTCTCCGACGGCCGCCGCTGCGATATCTGCGAAGACCCCGCTCGCGAACGCGCCACCGTCCTCGTCGTCGAACAACCCAAAGACGTCATCGCACTCGAACAGACCGGCATGTTCCGCGGCCTCTACCACGTCCTCATGGGCCGCCTCAGCCCCCTCGAAGGCGTCGGCCCCTCCGAACTCACCATCGACGCCCTCCTCGCCCGCATCGAGAAGCCCGAACCCGGCTCTCCCGCCGTTTCCGAAGTCATCCTCGGGCTCAACCCCACCATCGAAGGCGACGGCACCGCCCTCCACATCGCCGCTCAACTCAAAGGCCGCGCCGTCCGCGTCACCCGCCTCGCCCGCGGCCTCCCCGCCGGCTCCCAACTTGAATACGCCAACAAATCCGTCCTCGCCGACGCCATCATCTGCCGCCAGGATGTCTAACCCCGCGTCCCCGCCCCGCCTTCCGGTACACTGACGCCCGAACCTCCATGCGATTCGACACCTCACAACACATGAAGCTCGGCCAGCACATGAAGCTGGCCCCGCGGATGATCCAGTCGATGGAGATCCTCCAGATGCCCCTGGCCGACCTCCAGGAACGCATCGAGCAGGAACTCGAGAACAACCCCACCCTCGAAATCGCCGAGGTCGAGCCCGAATCCACCGAGGGCGCAGGCCCCGCCGACGCTCTCCCCGCCAGCCTCGACCGCCCCCTCGACGTCGACGGCGACCACGCCGAAGCCGACTTCGAACGCCTCGATACCTACGGCGAATCCAACCCCGAGGCCATCGAAAACCAGTTCGACTCCGACGCCCCCGCCGAACGCTCCGCCCCCGCCGAGGACTACTCCTCCTTCCAACGCAACTCCGGCGACGGCGAGCGCGACGCGAAGATGGACGCCATGGCCGCCGCGCCCGCCCGCGCCGAGTCCCTCTCCGAACAGCTCCTCGGCCAGTGGGCCCTCGCCGACGTCGACGAACACCTCAAGCCCGCCGGCCGCCACATCATCGCCTTCCTCGACGACGACGGATACCTCCGCACCCCACTCGAAACCATCTTCGACCGCGTGCCCCAGGACGAGAAAGACTCGGGCGCCGTCTCACCCGCCCTCCTCGAGCACGCCCTCAAGGCCGCGCAGCTCTTCCTCGAACCCGCCGGCGTCGCGGCACGAAACGCCGGCGAGTGCCTCCTCCTCCAACTCGACGCCCTCGAAGACGAACGCGAGGAACTCGGCTGGCCCGCCGCGGCATTCTCCCACGCCCGCACCATCGTCGAACACCACCTCGACGACCTCACACAGAACCGCCTCCCGCGCGTCGCCGAGAAGACCGGCCTCTCCATCGATCAGATCAAGGAAGCCCTCGTCCTCCTCAAGCGCCTCAGCCTCGCCCCCGCGCGACGCCTGGTCTCCGAGGCCTCCCGCCCGATCATCCCCGACGCCATCGTCGAGTACGAACCCGACGAAGACAAGTACATCGCCTACCTCAACGACTCGCGCATCCCCAACCTCCGCATCAACCAGGAATACGCCAAGCTCACCAAGAGCCGCGACGTCGTCAAGAAGGACAAGGACTTCATCCGCACCAACCTCTCCAACGCGCAGTGGCTGATGGACGCGGTAAACCAACGCCGCCGCACCCTCCTCCGCGTCGTCGACGTCGTCGTTCAGAAGCAGCGCGAGTTCTTCGACTTCGGCCCCCAGGCCCTCAAGCCTCTCCCCATGACCCTCGTCGCCGAAGAACTCGGCATCCACGTCGCCACCGTCTCCCGCGCGGTTGCGGAAAAGCACCTCCGCACACCCCGCGGCATCGTCCCCCTCCGAAAGTTCTTCTCCGGCGGCGTGCAGACCAAGTCCGACCCCGCCGGCGCCGGCGGCGGCGAAGACATGGCCTGGGACGCGATCAAGGCCTCCCTCCAGGACATCATCGCCGCAGAAGACAAAGCCCACCCCCTCAGCGACGAAGCCCTCGTCGACGAACTCAAAAAACGCGGCATCGAAATCGCCCGCCGCACCGTCGCCAAATACCGCGACCAACTCCAAATCCCCCCGAAGCGGCTTCGCAAGACGTTCTGAGTGTGACTTTGGCTTTCCAGCCAAAGCGTTCTCGCAGCGTGGCAGCGGCTTTCGAGCCGCTGAGTCGCCGCGGCGTTCCAGCCGCGTCTTCGTAAGACTCCCGACGCCCCAACGCCACGGCAAACAACACAGCGCACCCACCCCTGCCCGCAGCCCGATAGGGCTGCAAGTGAGTAGACGGGGCGTGGAGGAGGCTTTGCGACGACACCCCCGGCAGGCCCCCAAAAACAACCCTCCACGCCGAAGGTGTGGAACATCCCAACCTAGTCACATACATGTCACCTTCCAACCATCACCACACCGATCCGCGACTCCCCTTCCCATCGCCTCTCCGCCCGGCAAACCCCGGACGCGCTCGCCCTTCCCCACCCACCCACACCCCCCGTGCACCTGAACCGAGCACCAACGGTGCGGACCTACGCAAGCCCAGGACGCGAGCCATGGGAAAGCGACATCCCATCATCACTCTTACACACCCCACGCCTAACCCCCCAGCGCCGCGCTCCAACCACCATAACCCTTCACGGGCAGTCCTGAAAACCGACCACACCAAGTCTTCGGCCCCAAAGGGGCCGAGGAATGTCGCTACGGGTGCAGCGGAGCCCGCGTCCTCGCGGGCGGAGCGCAACCCGTGGAAACGAACCCAACAACTTCTTCCTGCCCCGCAAGGGGCAGAGGAGTGAGCAACCCGACGACCGATCTATCCTCACGACACACATGCCTCTGGTTCACCCCTTTGAACCCGAAGCGGTTTCAAGGGCACCCGAGGTTGGCCCCCCCCGTTCAGGACGTGTTCGGCCCAAGGCCTCCGAATCTCCCGCCCGCCCCGCTTACTCCTCCACTTTGCTGGCACCACCCGCCAACGTGTGGCACTCTCTCCATGTGCCCTCGTCGTAGGAGAACGCTGATGCTGCGCACACTGGTATTGATGGCGGCTGTGTGTGGGATACTCGGCACACATCACGCGGCGTGGGCGCAGCGGGCGCCGGTGGGGTTCCACCGAATGGGTGTGCCCGAGGGATATCGATATACGTATGCAACGTCGATGAGCGGCGACGGAGTCGTCGCGGCCGGATCGGCTCGAGCATTGTCTGGCCCGCCTCTGCTCCTCAACTGGACATCCTCGGCAGGAACGTCAACGGTCACTCCCCCTTCGTCGGTGTTCTACTGGGAGACAACCGGCAGTTCGCGCGATGGCGGCGTGCGGGTCGGCACCGGGTTCACGGGGGGGCGCAATCAGCCGATCAAGTGGGGCTCAGGAGAACAACCCGTCGCCCTCGGCGTGCCCGGCCAGTGGGCACACGGCTGGTGTGAGGGCGTCAGCGGCGATGGTTCCACGGTCGTCGGCCGAGCCTACTCGACATCGGGCCCAGCCGAGTTCGGTGAGCCGCTCCGGTGGACCGCCGCGACCGGCGTCCAAGGCATGGGCATCGTGCCGGGATCAACGCACGGCTCTGCCTTCGCGGCAACCTATGACGGTTCGCTCATCGTGGGCGGGGGAACGGACTCGCAAGGGACGGGGCGTGGCTTCTTGTGGACGGAGGAGACCGGGTACGAGCTCTTCGCCGATGTCAGCCGCTTCGAGGCTGTGTCGTCCAACGGCGCATGGTTCGGCGGGGTGCTTTGGCAGAACTCCAGCCCCTTCCGAATGGACGCGAGTGGCACGATCGAGGACCTTGATCCTCAGAACCGCTTGGACAGCGGCGTGACCACCGGCATCTCGCTGGATGGCCGGGTGGTCACCGGCCGTGGCTCATGGCCGGGTGAGGTACAGACGTCGTTCGTGTGGACGGCAGAGCGTGGAATGCAGCGGGTCGCCGAGTTCCTGGCGGCCGAGGGAATCGCCACTCCCGCCGGGTTCGCCTTCAACACGCAGTATCTCGACGTCTCGGAGGACGGGCTCGTCTTCGCGGGCACCGCCATCAACGAACTCGGTCGTGCCGAAGGTTGGGTCGCCGTCATCCCCGCGCCGTCCACCGGCGGCGCGTTCGCGTTGTGGCTCTTCATCGCCGGTCGTCGCCGGCGGTAGTTTCCGATTCGTTCACTTCTTTCGCGGAGGTTGTATGCGAACGTGGGGTCGCTGCGCTGTCACTCTGTCGGTGCTTTCTGACCCACCTCCGCCCCTCCCTCCCCCCCTTCTTCCTCCCCATTGCCCATTCCCCACTCCCCATTCCCTACCCCAACAAAAATCCAAACCCCACCCTTGACAAAACCAACCCACTACCGTATTTTGCACCCATGAAGACCAATCAAACACCGTCTATCAACCCCGACCTCGACGCCTTCCTCTCCCTTTACTTCGACCCCGAGCACACACCCCCCTCCATCGCCAAGTCCCTCGGCGTTCCCCTCCTCGCACTCTCCGCCTTCATGGCCCAGGCCTTCGTCCAGGCCGCCATCGCCCAGGTCGCCGCCATCTTCGCCCCCCGGGCCCAGCACATCGCCTGCGCCGGTCTCGAACTCACCCTCTCCAAGTACTCCGAACTCGCCAAACAACCCTTCGACCCCTCCCCCCTCGGCAAAGACCGCCACCGC
>JBIKMF010000029.1:0-19850 GCA_044359425.1 Phycisphaerales bacterium | reverse complement strand
ACATCAGCGCGATGGATCTGAACGCGCGTGTGGACGGCAAGCCGGGTATCGCGAAATGGGTTCCGCACCGCGGGACCATGGCGTTTCTCGACCACGTCGTGTGGCACGATGCCAACTTCACCCGTTCGATCGGGTTGAGGCAGGTGCGGCACGACGAGTTCTGGATCGACGGGCACTTCCCGGGCAAGCCGATGTACCCCGGCGTGTTCCAGGTCGAGACCGCGGCACAGCTGGCGTGCTACATCTTCGCGAAGCGCAAGGACAAGCCGACGCTCGCCGCGTTCCTTCGGATCGAGAACTGCGCGTTCCGTTCGATGGTTGTGCCGGGCGATGACCTGTACATCCTGATGCAGGACGTGAAGTACCAGCGCAAGCGGTTCGTGGTGGATGTGCAGGGCGTGGTGGGCAATCGGATCACGTTTGACTGCCAGATCACGGGACTCGCGATGGAATGAGGCGCGGGGGTGGACCTGCGCGGGGTGGTCGGCCGATGAGATTGGCTGCATGACCCCCCTTTATCCGCTGACATTCGAGCCCGCGCTTCTCTCCAAGGTCTGGGGAGGCGATCGCCTTGCGCGGTTTGGGAAGAAGGTCGCCGCGGGGGCGACCATCGGCGAGAGCTGGGAGATCGCGGATCTGGCGTCCACGAGCGCATCGGGCGCGGGTGGTGGGGCGGTGCGTTCGGTGATCGCGTCGGGCGCGCTCAAGGGGCGGACGCTGAACGACGCGGCGAAGGAGTGGGGCGACGCGTTGATGGGCGGGAGTCCGCTGACGGCCGATGGTCACTTCCCGTTGCTCGTGAAGTTCCTTGATGCGAGGGAGGATCTCTCGGTGCAGGTGCACCCGAGCCCCGCGTACGCGGCGGCGCACGAGGGGAGTCACCTGAAGACCGAGTGCTGGTACATCATGGATGCCGCGCCGGGTGCGAAGCTGTACAAGGGCGTGAAGCCGGGCGTGACGCGCGAGGCGTTTGCGGGGGCGCTGCGGGATGGGCGCGTGGTGGAGTTGCTCGAGGCGGTGCCGGCGGTGGTGGGGGAGTGTCACAACCTGCCGAGCGGTACGGTGCACGCGCTGGGCGCGGGGGTGCTGGTGGCGGAAGTGCAGACGCCGAGTGACACGACGTTCCGCGTGTACGACTGGGGGCGAGCGGGGCGGGAGTTGCACGTGGAGCAGGCGCTCGAGTGCATCGACTTCGGGCCGGCGCCCGCGCCGGTGGACATGCGGAAGAACCCGCCGCTGGGCGGGGTGCTGACGACCGAGTTCTTCCGGGTGTGGCGGGTGGCGTGTGCGAACGAGGAGGATGTGCCGGTGGGCCATTCGCTCGGGTGTTTCGCGGTGATTCCGCTCAAGGGGAGCGGGTCGCTGTTCAGCGATGAGGGGCGGTTTGCGCCGGTGGATCTGGTCCCCGGGCGGACGGTGCTGGTGCCGGCGGGGGTGGCCGGGGACGCGTGCATTCGTCCGGCGGAGGAGGCGCGGCTGGAGTGTCTGATCGCGGCGCTGCCGGTGGCGTGAGCGAGCGGGGGGTGTGCGCCGGGCGCGGGCGCGGTAGACTGTCGGCGTGGCACAACGAAATGACCATCGTGCAGAACCCGGGAAGAGCCTTTCGATCCGCAAGGTGGCGGAGTTGGCGGGCGTATCGGTGGCGACGGTGTCGCGCGTGCTGAACACGCCGGAGGTGGTTGCGGAGCCGACGCGGTCGCGGGTGCAGACGGTGATCCGCGAGATGGGCTACACGCCCAATCCGTTCGCGCAGGTGTTGACGACGCGCGAGAGCAAGGTGATTGGGATCGCGCTGCCGTGGTTCCACGGTGAGTTCATCACGGCGCTGCTGCAGGGCGCGGATGCGCAGGCGACGAAGCTCGGGTATCACCTGATCATGACGTCGTTCACGCGTGCCGCGGACGGGACGCGGCGGGACAAGATCCTGGGCAACGGGTTTGTGGACGGCGTGATCGCGATGATCGACCACGACGGGGACGCGTTGGCGCAGGAGATGGCGAGCACGAAGCTGCCGACGGTGGTGCTCGATACGGACTTGACGTCGCGTGGCGTGGACAGCGTGATCCTGGACAACACGGTGGGGGCGAAGCAGGCGACGGAGCATCTGCTGGCGGGGACTCCGGCGGCGCGGTGCTGCTTTGTGGGTGGGCCGAAGGAGAACTTCGACAGCACGGCGCGGGCGGGCGCGTTCGCGGCGACGCTCGAGGCATCGGGCGCGAAGGTGCGTGAGGATCAGGTGTGTTTCGGCGAGTACTCGATGGACTGGGGGCGTGAGTGGGCGGAGCGGGCGCACCGGGACGGGGTGCTGGCGGGGAGCGCGGTGCTCACGGGGAACGACGACATCGCGATGGGGATTCTGCGGCGCGCGACGGAGCTGGGTGTGGCGTGCCCGGGCGGGTTCAGGATTGTGGGGTTTGACGACACGAAGGCGTCGAGCCTGGTGACGCCGCGGCTTTCGTCGGTGACGCTGTCGATGGAGGAACTGGGCTCGGCGGCGGTGCGGATGCTGGTGGCGCGGATCGAGGAGCGGGACGCGCCGGTGGTGTGCGAGAAGTACCCGACGCGGCTGGTGGTGCGGGAGAGCAGCAGGTGCTGAGGGGCGCGAAGCTGGCCGCGGGGTGCGCGTGCGTGGTGCTGCAGATCGCGGTGTGGTGGCGCGCGGCGGTGTGGTACCCGAGGCTGCCGGATCGGTACCCGATTCACTTTGACGCGTCGGGGACGCCGGACGGTTGGGCGAGCAAATCGGTGGGGACGTGGTTTCTGCTGCCGCTGGTGTCGCTGGTGATGACGGGGCTGATGATGGGGCTCGCGCTCGGGGGGATCAACGCGATGGCGCGGCACACGCCGGGGCTGATCAACATCCCGCGGAAGGATGAGTTTCTGCGGCTTTCGCCGGAGGAACGCGTGCGGGTGTTGGGTTCGATGTCGGTGTTTCTGCTGATGGTGGGCGCGATGGAGGGCGGGCTGTTTCTGTGGCTGGTGGAGGGAATCGGCCGTGTGGCGACGGGCGCGGCGCAGACGCTGTCCCCGTGGGCGGTGTTTGTGTTCGTGGGCGTGGTGTTGACGGGGGCAGCGGTGAGCGCGGTGGTGACGGTGAAGGGGATTGGAAGAAGGCCATAGGCCGTAGGCCATAATGATTCTGCCAGAGCATCACCGCATCCGACCACTGGCCCTTTCGTCCATGAACACGCTATTCACCATCACCGCTCTCCCGTCAAGAGGGCACTCGCGGACTCGTGACGATCCTGCACGCCCTGAGCCGTCTCGGATGAGATGACCGGACTGTATCACGACCGTTGCATGCTGGTTGATGGCAACGGCCGGGGGGCGGGTGAGGCGGGGGGGTGGGAAGTGGATGTGCGAAGTGACTGGTAGTAGATCTTGGGCCGTGACGGATCGAGCCCGGGAGTGCGATTGATCCGACATGGCCGTCGGCAGACCATGGGTTGCTGAGGGGGACGCTGATGACGACGACGGTGGAGATTGCCGCCATGGAAGTGGTGAGGCATGGCCGCTTGGAGGGCCGCAACTGCTTGCGGGAGGGAATCAGATGCCCGGACGTCCGAGCGTTGGCGGTACGGTGCGAGAGGCGTGTGAAGCGGACTTGGGGTAGAGTTCTCCTGGTGCTTTGGTCTCCAACGTACGGGAGGAATACACGATGGGATTCAACCTTCGATCGTGCCATGGACAAGACCTCTTCGAAGAGGACGCGGGGTTGTATGAGCGGGTGCTTCGCGATCGCTTCGGGCCGTCGCTCCGCCTCGGAGTTCCCGGTAGCTCCATGGAACTTCCAGATGAGATGGGGTGGTCGTGGTGGAGCGAGCTTCAGGGCTTTGCGGAGTCGCGTTTGGGTAGGGACGGGTCACGGTACATTCGCGCGGTGCATGCCTGGCATGCTGTCTGTGTTGATGCGGACGTTGAGCGTGAACTGCTGTGGCCGCGTGGGGGGCAGGCGGAATCCCCCGATGGTCCGACGGTTTTGACGGCGTCCGTGAGCCGGCCTCAATCGTTCTGGGGCCGTCTCAAGTCCCTGTTCGTGAAGGCACCGGCCACCCAGGAGATTGATGCCGCGGTCAAGCGTGCCATGGATGAAATGGTTACCAAGTACGCGCCGCGACCCGAAGAGCGCAATGCGTTGGAGGTGACATCGCTTCGCGGGGTGATGAGCGAAGCCAAGGCGCTGCTGGAGAGCCTCTCGATCACACCGGACGACGACGCGGTGAGGGCGCGATGGAACGTGTACCTGCAGGACGACGCGCGGTGTGATGATGATGTGCACATCCAGTGCCTGCGCCACTTGTGGCTGACGGGAAACCATGCGCTTGCGCACGGTCAGCCGATGTGGTTGGTGAAGTAGTTGGGGGAGTTGTGACCCGGCCTTGCTCACGTTCCGGGCGATGATCACCCTCCCAATGTGGTGCGCCCTGTTCAATCCCCGCGGCGGCGCGACACACGACTTCACACGCGGAGACCCCTCAGGAGTCTTTGCGATTACCCGCACGAACAAGGGGAGGCGCCGGGCAGTATACGTTGTACGTGTGTGGAGCCCCGCGTCGCGTTGATGGAGGAGATATCACGCAAGCATCGCTATTGCGCTGTGCCTCCGCGGGCCCGCCAGATCAAGAACGCGACCACAAAGCAAGCGAGTCCACTTGAGACGATCACGACTGAGGTCCAGTTGGTGCCCGGCAGGGGTTGCGGTGGCGGGGCTTGGATCCCAGGAGTTGGAGCGGCGGGGAGGCCGGCGAGTTGCAGGAGGTTCTTGTCGCCGTTGAGGGCGACAGCCTTGTTCGCGCGCGCGAATTCCATGGCTGCTTCCGGAGTAAACCAGTCCGGGCGGGAGCGGGCGGAGGTCTCGATCGTCGTACAGACCCACGCGGCGTTCTCAGGCCCCCACCTCGGGACGATCCAGAGATTGTCCTTCGCCTCCTTGTCGAAGGTGTAAACCCACCAGGTCTTTCCGGAGAGTCGCAGGCCCGCAACGCGACCGAGAGGGTCGATATCAACGTCGAATAGATCTGGCTCGGTGGCGCGGGTGAGGATCCCTCGAGGGAGTGTGATGCGGCTATCCGTGATTCGGACCGTTGCGACCATGCCACCGGTCGACTCGGATGGGCGTACGGAGACGCAGCACGCCGGATCGGAGGCGATCTGCCGAAGGACCAAGTTGGGGAGGTAGCGGACCATGACGCCCCATTGGTCGAGCTCTGCCGGAGTGGCGGGGCGCCACGACTCGTCGAACATCGTGCCGATGGCGAACGAGCCATCGGGGTGCCCGAGTTGTACCGAGCCCGAGTCTCCGATGAACCACGCGTTTGTGGCGAGATCGAAGCCCGCTACGCGCTGGCGACCGGTGCCGTTGGAACGGCAGACGAGTCGAAAGCTGCCCGACGATGGCGCGTTGGCCGTTGCGATCGACACGAGGTCGTTGCATGAGAACTCCGCCTGCTGCGCGGTGGCGCAGCGGGCGAAGAGTGAGCACAGGACGACGATCAGGCGCCGGCGGAGCAAGGGCTTACTTCTCCAGATGGGATCATCACATTGCCGTACCCGGTGGTGATCTCGAACATGTCGGTCTTCTCAATATAGCAGCACTGGGTCGTGCCGCCCGCGGAGCGTCGACAGGCGGTCTGGACTTGGTTCGCGCCGGGGAGACCGCAAGGGCCCACCGTGCCTGTGGCACCGAGCACGAAGCGGCAGGTCTTGGAGACCGTGGTGAAGGCGGAAACATCAAAGCCGTCGGCGCAGTTGCCCCAGCCGCCATCGCACCACATCATGTCACCCTGGCAGAATCCCCCCGACCCGGAGTTAAGGCAATCGTCCTCGAACGGACAGAAGCACGGCAAGGGCGTACTGACCTGGGCCGCCGCGGGGGATGCGCCGGCTGCAAAGACGACGAGGGCGAGGTACGACAGGACTCGTTTCATGCGGAAATCCTTCTACGAGAGTCTTCTACGGCCAGATGTCCCGGCCAACGCGGCCGGCCCATGTGGTGTAAACGGGAAGGCCGATCGCGTTCTCGACCGGTGGGTCGGACTCGCGGACGAAGGCCGTCCATGGCCCGGATCGAACCGAGTTGTCGCACATCGCCACGGCGCCGGTGGGTGCCACCGGGAGGCAGCACCAGAACCCTTGTGGGTCGCCTCCAACGACGAAGAACTGGTAGACGGCACCCTTTGAGTCGGGGTATCGTACTTCGTGACGCCGAACCGGCGAGACGACCTGCGGCCAGGGGGCAACGGTGCTGCCGGGAATCATGAGCGCATCGTCGTATGCGAGAGCGATCGACATGCGGTAGGTGGCTTTGCCAGCCTTGATGGAATCGGGGTCAAGAGCTGCGACGGAGTCGGCGTAGCCTGCGAGTATGAGCGGTTGGTACCACAACCGGGAGGCCTCGCCGGGGGTGATTGCGGTTGGCGTGCCGCTGGATGCGAGCGGATACACGTCGCGGTAATCTGTAAGGTACATGTCGATCAAGAGGCCGCACTGGTGCGCGGTGAGTTGCGCCCCGACAATCTTCGCCTTGCGTTTGGAAGCACCAAGAGTTGGGAGCATCAGGCCGATGAGCACGGCGACCACACCGATGCAAACCAGAAGCTCTACGATGCTGAAGCCACATGCAATCGACCGAAGGTTGTCCGTGGTTGTGCACTGAGTGCTTCCGCGACGTGGACGTGACATGACAGAAATGTACCATGGGGGGTGGGGGGGGTGGACAAGTATCTCAACAAAATAATGGTGCAATTGTTACAATCGCCTATTGAGGTGTGCCAATGTTGTGTTGTGGGCACGCGTTGGGATGTTCAAACGGCCGTCTCCCCTCGCGACATCGCACGCACAATCTCTCAAGAAGTCGTCGCGGCGTTTCGCACGAACGCACGGGTTCGTGGGGTCGTATACCGTGTTCGGGCCCGTCGTCCCGCCTTGTGCTGACAAAGGAGACATCATGCACGCATCTCTACTGCTCTGTGCCGCGGCGGGTGTCGCTGCCATTCTTGGGTGTCAGCCGGGAAACGAGCACCCGCCGAGCGCACCGGCGACGCGGGCTGGCTCCGCTGCGTCTTCGGCCGAGCCGATGGGGGCCTTCTCGCGGCTTGTCGGCGGGCGATGGAAGATGACGACCACTGCGGGCAGGGACACGTACGACACGTGGAGCTGGGGGCCTGGAAAGCGGTCCATTCGCTCGATGCGTCTGGGGATGCTGACGGACGGCGACCCTTGGAGCAACATGACGGTGTACTACTGGCATCCCACGTTCAAGGAGATTCGGCTTCTGAGCGTGGGCTCGGTTTGGCGGGGCGTGGGGGAGGGGAAGACCACGTTTGCGGGCGACAGCGCCGAGAGTGTCGTCGTGCTCAACCAGACCGGTGGCCCGCGCAATCTCCGCGAGCGGTGGACCTTCACCGGGCCCGACACGTACCGCGATGACCTCTCGGAGAAGGTGCAGGGCGATTACGAGTTGTTGGTTGGATGGGATCGGTTCCGGGTTGATGCGGCTGCGCCCGCCGAACCTGTGAGGGCTCCGCTCCTCGCGCTGGGGAGCACCCCATCCGAGTTGATGCGGCCGCTGGAGAAGGTGCTGGGTGATGCGTGGACGAGCATCGCCGCCGCTTCGACCGATGGGCAGCAGCCGGGCGACGAACGTCGCGTGCGCACCACGTTCGAGTATGTGCCGCACGCGGACGCGATCTTTGGACGCGTCGAGGTGATCAACGCGGATGAGACCTGGTCGCACGCGATGGATGTTTACCTGTATCACCACACGGGTACGGGGGCCTTGCGTGTTCTGGCGGTCGGCGGCAGCGGAGGCGACGACGCGTCGGTGTACGAGGGGGACATCGTGCCCGCGGCGGACGGCGTGTCGCTCGCGATGCGATTGAGCGAGCACGGTGCCGCGGGGAAGCGGGATCTGGAGGCCCGTGTTGAGTTCGAGAAGGATGGCTCGGCGCGCGTGCGGGTGTGGAGATTGAACGGGCAGGAGCGTGCGGTGATTGTGGATCGTCGGTACGGGCGTGGGCGGGGGTAGGAGGCGGAGGTCGCGGAGCAAGGTTGAGGCTCTTGCGGTTGGGGCGGGCTGATGGATGGTGCTGGGTTTGCGTTTCTGGCGGTGACGATCAAGGCGCGGTGTTGCTCCGTCCTCGCGAAGCCGAGTTCACGGAGTGCGAGGGAGGGGCGGGTGTTTTGAGTGGATTGGGGGGGGATCGGCCGGGTAGCCATGGGGATGGGGAGTAGGCGGTAGACCTGACGCGCGGCACGGGATGGAGATTCAAGCGAGGCCGGGGTGGTGCCTTGCGAGCCATGCGTCGACGGTGGATTGGAAGCCTCTCGCGTGTTTGAGGGCTTCCTCCGCTTCGGTATCGCTCACGGTGCCGGCGACGTCGTAGCTCAGGCGGTTGCGCTTGCGGCGGACTGCGTCGAAATAGGTGATGATCGTTGAGACCGCGGGACCGATTGCGATCTGGGCGCACTCGAGAGTCTTGGCGTGCGCACCTGGGATAGTGGAGCGGACGCGGTAGCCGCTCGCGTGCACTGCGATCTTGCAGGAAACGAGGACGGCCTCGTAGGCGATGCCGAGGCGGTTGTCGGCGGAGAGTCGAAAGAGGGCGGCATCGGCAAGATTCCGGCGGACTACACCTCGAAGGTCCGCGATCTCACGCTTTGTTGGTGTGTGCTGTTGAACGCTTCCGTCCTGAAGTTGCTGTTTCCAGCTCATTCTCACCCCCTACCACGAAGAGCTTCTCGGCGGAGAGAACGCTCTGGATGAAATGATTGCCGTCCTTCCTCATCCGGGCAAACTCATCTGGGGCAAAAACGTGCGTGCTGATCTCCCGACCGAGGCGTTGTTCGGCCTGTTTGATCTTTGGGGCGAGGGCGAGGTTGGTGATGCGGCCGATCACGAAGAGGTCGACGTCGCTCGCGGCATCGGCATCGCCGCGAGCGGTGGAGCCGAAGACGAACGCGCAGATGACGCGGGTATTGACCGTGCCGAAGACTGCGTCGCGGAGGACATCAACGAGCCCGGACGTTTTCTCGATGAGTCTTCGGAGGTCGGGGAAGATCGGGCTCTCGGTATTGGCCTTGAAGTAGGCCCGGTTGCCGTCCCGGCGGGAGAGCAGGATGCCCGCGGCGTGAAGTTGGGCCAGTTCTCGCTGGAGACTGGAGGGGGTTGTGTCGAGGTGGCGGGCGAGGTCGCTCGCGTACCACCACTTCGCGTGATGCATGAGTGTGGCCCCGAGGACGGCCTGGCGGACTCGGGGGAAGAGGGCATCGAGGGGATGGGTAATATCACGCATAATGCGTAAGTATCGACGCAAAAAGTGTGTGAGTCAACGCAGTGTGCGTGAATTATGGAGCAAGGAAGGGGCGGCCGTCGAACCTGCTTCACGCTCGATCGCGTGATTCAGGATTGGCGGACGCGGCGGTGTCGAGATCAGGTCCCGCGTTGATCCGCTGCAGGTTGTGGTGATGCGTGGGAGGGAGAGCAGCCAAACTCAACTAGACAAGCCCTCGGTGTCGCGTCGTTTGCGGGCGGGGTGGAGTTGGGTGTCGCGGGTAGATCCTGTTCGAATAAAGCGGGCGCGAGGTTTCGCGTCCGCTTCGGGGGTGCTGATGATGGCTGCGTGGAGCGTGTTGGCGGGGATCAGAAGCCGCGGGGGATGACGCCGACGAGCAGGAGGATGATCACGATCACGAGCAGCAGTCCGAGGCCGCCGGTCGGGCGATAGCCCCAGTTTTTGCTGTATCCCCAGGTGGGGAGGCCGCCGACGAGAAGGAGGACGAGGAGGATGACGAGGATGAGGCCCATGGACGCTCCGTGTTGAGGGGTGTGGTCGCGGTACAGAAACAGAGAACGCTTGGAGTCGCCGCGGACTCGAACGAACCGGTCGGGGAGTGGTGGCGTGTGCGGCGCGTTGGGCGCGTGTGCGGGGTTGAAGTCGCGAGCGTGCGGCTCGTGTGTTGTGACATCATGATGCGGCGGTGTGTGGCGCGGGGCAATGGAGGAGAGTTGCTCCAAGCGCGGGCGGACGTGCGTGCTGCGCTGGTGAATGCGGGAAGATTCCTCCATGGAGAACGGCGGGCGAGTCTGCAAAGGTTCGCTTGATCGTCGCGGGATTGCGTCGCACCAAGGTCGCGGGCCGTGTGACTGGAGTGCTGCCGATGTGGGGGGCGCAACCAGAGGCGACAGTGGCGGCGGGACTGCCGCGGCGCGTGGTGTCGCCGGAGTTCTGATCGAGCGGGGGGCGAGGCTTGCTCGCGGTTTGTCGGGAGGGGTTTGGCGTGTTGAGGAGCACTATCGATGATCATCCATGCAGACACACGTCCTACGAGTCGGGCTGGGGGCGCGAGGGGCACGGCATCGCTGCGGCGACCGGCGTCGAGGGCGGGGTCTTCGGATGAGGGCATTGTCTGGATGGGGAGCGCGGGGATGCACGCGGTGCGGTTCGCCTTCGTGCGATTGCTCGCGGACACGGTGACTCTGCGCGACCTGTACGCGAAGCACGGCGAGCAAGCGCGAGGGGTGCTCGCGAAGGTGTTTCGGCTGATCTGTCAGCGGCATCGCGTCGAGCATGAGCGGCTTGCGGCGATTCTTGCGACGCACATCCGCGTGCTCGGGGAGGAGGCGCTCGTGATGACCGGCGACATTGCGGTGCACACCTCCATCCCGCGACCGCCGCGCGGACGCGAACCACTGGTTGTGCAGGTTGATCGCATGATCGATGCTCACGAGCGGATCGCGGAGCAGGCGATCGCGTTGATGGCGTGCTGCGCGGGGACTCGGACTCGCGGGCTGGCGTGCGACGACACGGCGTTGATCGCTTCCGAGTTGGTCCTTACCGGCGAACTGCACGTGTGGCTGTTGGCCCAGCATCTGAAGCGTGTCGCGGGCACGTCGGCGGATGACGGGCAGACGGCGGTTCCACCGGGCGGGTTTCTGCTTCCTTTGTCCTGAGGTATCCACTTCCGCGGCGAGCCGGCGCTGTTGCCGGGCGTTCTCGTCGCGTCGTCACCGGGCAACGCTGCCCATTTCGAGAATCGAGGAGTTCATGTCGCATCACACCCAGTCTCATCAGCATCAGCCGAAGAACAAGGCGAGCACGGTTCAGCACCCGAAGCCAACGGATGCAGCACCCGCCGCGGCGGCGAAGTCGGCGGCGTGTTCTGGCGGCGCGGACGAGTGCGGTTGTCTGCCCTTGGTGGATCACATCCGCGTGCGGGCGTACGAACTCTCGCTGGCGCGAAACGGCGGCGCGGGGGATGCCGCGGGCGACTGGTGCCAGGCGGAGCGGGAGCTTTCGGGGGGTGTGACCAGGATCGACTGAGCGAGTGCGAATAGGAGCGAGGTGTGGTCGGCGTGTATGGGCGCGAGTGGGGGGCATCGTCCCCATTCGTTGGGCGTCGTCACACCGGGGCGGTGGTGGTTGGCGTTGTGCAAAGCGGCTGTGGAGCGTCTCGTGTCGACGGACTCTGCTGTGCTCGTGCTTCGTGCGAGATCCACCGATGGGCGGCCGCGCGTTCTTGCTCATGTGCTTGCGGTTGAGGAGCGGTCGTCGCTTTCCGTACTGGACGGTTCCTGTGTTTCGGGCGGCGCCGTTTGATGGCATTGGAAACGGAAGCACTGGAGTGGGAGTCGGTGGCTCGCTTGCGGGCGGGGTTTGATCGTCCAGAGTTCAAGGCTGCGTTGGCCCGGTATGCCGACTCGGCGGTTGCATCGCCGCGACTGTTGTTGAAGCTCGCCGTGCGCTATTCGTGCGTTGGGCCGTGAGGCTGAGTAGAGAGGCTGCGGGCACCGGTTCAGGGTGGGGCGATGGATGTATGTCGCGTGGATGAGGTTGGAGGCTCGTGTCTCCCTACGCTCACCGATGTGAGCGAGACAGTTCCATCTACCGTGTTGGTGACCGGCGCGACGGGGTACATCGGTGGGCGCTTGGCCCCGCGGCTGGTGGAGCGCGGGTACCGCGTGCGGTGCCTGGCTCGGAGCGCGGCAAAGCTCAGAGCACGTCCGTGGGCGGCAGTGGGGGACGACCGCGTTGAGGTCGTCGAGGGTGATGCGGGCGATGAGGCGGTGTTGGAATCGGCGATGCGGGGATGCGTCGCGGCGTACTACCTCGTGCACTCGATGGACGTTGCAGGGCCGGCGTATCGGAGGCGCGACATGATGCTCGCCGAGGCCTTTGGGCGTGCGGCGGCGCGGGCGGGCGTCGGGCGGATCATCTACCTTGGCGGGCTGGGCGAGACGGGCGCGGGACTCAGCGAACATCTTTCGTCGCGGCGTGAGGTCGAAGCGGCGCTGCGTGGCGGCGGGGGCGGGGTGGGCGAAGCGGTGCCTGTGACGGTGCTCCGCGCGGCGATGATCATCGGGTCGGGCTCGGCGTCGTTTGAGATTCTTCGGTATCTCGTGGAGCGGCTGCCGATCATGATTACGCCGCGGTGGGTGAGCACGCAGTCGCAGCCGATCGCGGTGCGTGATGTGATGCACTACTTGATCGCGGCGCTGGAGACTCCGGCGACGACGGGGCGGACGCTTGATATCGGTGGGCCTGAGGTTCGTACCTATCTCGAGATCATGCGGGAGATGGCGAGTGCGCTGCGTTTGCGGCGGCGATGGGTGATTCCCGTTCCGGTGCTGACGCCACGACTGAGCTCGTTGTGGATTCACCTCGTGACTCCGCTGCACGCCAGCATCGCGCGTCCGCTGGCGGAGGGGCTAAAGAATCGTGTGGTGTGCCGGGATGACGAGGCCGAGCGACTGATGCCGCATGCGCCGGGGCGTGAGCGGCTCACGATTCGGGGTGCGATGGATGCGGCGGTGCTCAAGATGCAGGAGGGGGGCGCGGAGACGTCGTGGTCGGACGCGGGGGTGATGCCCGGCGATCCGTCGTGGGCTGGGGGGACGGAGTTTGTTGATCGGCGGGAGTCGCTGACTTCGGCGGCGCCGGACGCGGTTTGGAGGTCGGTGTGCGCGCTTGGAGGGGAGCGGGGGTACTACGCCGCGGATTGGCTGTGGCGGTTGCGTGGGGTGATGGATCGGGTGATCGGTGGGCCGGGGCTGCGTCGTGGGCGGCGGAGCCCGGGTGAACTGCGACTGGGGGATGCGTTGGACTTCTGGCGTGTTTCAACGATCGAACCGCTGAACCGGCTGGTGCTGACGGCGGAGATGAAGCTGCCGGGAGTTGCAACGCTGGGTTTCGATGTCGAGCCATTGGCGACGGAGGGCGGGGGCACGCGGCTGGTGATGACCGCGCGGTTTCGCCCGCGCGGGTTGTTGGGGATCGCGTACTGGTACTCGGTGTTGCCGCTGCACGGGGTGGTTTTCAGCGGGATGATGCGGGGGATGATTCGTGCCGCGGAGGGTGGGAGGGGTGGTTGAGCGGGTGGGGCTGGTAGGGGGTGGTTTGGCGGTCTGGGGTGGGCTATGAAGTGGCCGGGGAGGGGGAGACGGGGATTGTGTTTGGGGTTTGAGGGGGATGGGTGGGGAAGCAGAAGAAATGTGGGATTGGTTGTGCAAGGAACCGGGGCCGGCGTGCAAGTCTCCTGCAGAAGAACACCCGATCGACATCGCGGCGTGTAGGCCGCGGGCGAGCCGGACAAACAGGCAAGCAGGAGAAGAGACATGCGGACGTTCATGAATGGATGCGGCGGACGGATGATTGGGATGCTGGTGGTGGCGGCGAGCGGGACGGTTGCTTCGGCGCACCTTGGGAGCTTCGGCCCGAACGAGGGGTACAACCTCTCGATGTTTGTGGGGAGCAACAACTGGTGCGACGTTTCGTACTACAACGCGGGTCAGTATGGACCGGCGTCGGGTGGTGGCTCGGCGACGGCGATTGCGCCCGACAGCGGGCTGTGGCGTCTGCGGAGCCAGAACGGCGCGTTCTTCGGAACGACGGCGGCCCGGAACGCGGCGGTGGGGACGGCCCCGCCTTACTCGGCGGCTCCGCTGGTGGGCAGCACGGTGTCGTACATCGTGGGTGCGCACTTCAGTGGTCGGAACAACGACGGTTACAACCTGGCGCTGCGGAACGACAACCCGGCGGGGACGGGGGCGATTGAGTACGACTATTTCCTGGACACGTACGACACGGGTGGTCCGGTGGCGTCGAGCCAGTCGACGGGCATCGTGACGTACGAGACGTACTTCATGACGGACCCGGACAGCCCGCCCAACTCGGACGGGACGTTCAGCGACAAGTTCCGGATGTCGTTCGTCGACTCGGCGGGCAACATCGGTGCGGAGTGGGGGTACTCGCGTGACAACCAGGTGGCGTACCGCGACGGGCCGTCGAGCGCCTGGACGTACACGAGCTGGAACGCGGGGCCGGCGAACTGGAACGGGATCCGGATGGCCCTTGACCTGAGCAACGACACGTTCAGCTTCGACTACTACGACGAGACGAGCAACTCGTGGAACTCGATCGTGACGGGTGCGTCGATGGGCACGGCGATGACCAACTTCACGACGATCCGGTGGCGGCTGGAGGACGCGGTGAACTTCGGGATCGGCGGGAAGAACTTCTTCGACGATTCGAGCTTCAGCGGGTTCGTCCCGGCGCCGGGTGCGGCGGGGTTGCTGCTGGGTGGGGCGCTGGTGTCGGCCCGCCGTCGGCGGAACTGAGCGACCGGCGTTGATGGTTGAGATTTCATGACGACAACGAGCGAGCGGCGGGCCGAGTGCCCCCGCTCGCTTCTTTTGGGGGAAGCCGGGGGTAGTGGGGGAGGGGGTGTGCGGTGAATGGGGGGTTTATTCGCCGCAGAATGTGCGGTGAATAGGCGGCGCATTCGCCGCAAGAGTTGCGGCGAATAGAGGTCGGCGGCATCCCTCGCGGCGGGCCAAGAATGAGGGATGGCGATCTACTTCACGGCCGACACGCACTTCGGGCACGCCAACATCATCACGCACTGCCGGCGGCCGTACGCGGGCGTTGAGGAGATGGACGGGGCGATCATTGACGCGATCAACGCGCGCGTCGGACGCGACGACTGGCTCTACCACCTGGGTGACTTCAGCTTTCGTGGGGGCGATCCCGCGGCGTACCGCGCGCGGATCCGCTGCAAGAACATGGTGATCGTGCTCGGAAACCACGATCCCACGTTCGCAGATGGGAGCGCGAGGCCGGAGTTCGCGGCGTTGTTCACGGCGGTGCACAACCTGGCACGCGTGCGGGTGCAGGTGGAGGGGCGGACGCAGATTGTCGTGCTCTGCCACTACGCGATGCGGGTGTGGGACCGCTGCCACTACGGGACGTGGCACTTGTACGGGCACAGCCACGGGAGTCTCCCGGATGATCCGGGATCGCTGTCGTGGGACGTCGGGGTGGATGCGAACGGGTTCGTGCCGCTGGGCGTGCCCGAGATCGCGGCGATCATGGCGAGGAAGACGTTCGTGCCCGTGGATCACCAGCGCCAACGCGGCGAGGGTGAAGAGGACGCGGGGTGAGCGGGCGAATACCCGGCGCGCGGTGTCCCGCGCGCCGGGTGAGGTTCGATGAGGATTCAGCGGCGGCGGCGCGTGGTGGCGGCGACACCGATGGCCGCGAGGGCGAGGGTGGTGGGAGCGGGGATGTTGGCGAGGGAGTAGTCGTATGCCGCGGCGATGTCGGATTCGGAGGCGTTTTGACCCCAGAGCATCCAGACGGGATCGGAGGCGGTGAGGCCGGGGGCGGAGAACTGGAGGGGGAGGAGGTAGATGCCGTCGGAGGCGGGGGCGTTGAGGGTGAAGGAGGGGTGGTCGTGGAGGCCGCCTTCGTCGTCGGTGTTGAGCGCGAAGCCGGGGGCGAAGGAGTCGGCGGCGGGGGTGGTGGCGTTGGCGGGGCCGAAGGCGAGGGTCATGGTTTCGGCGGCGGCGGAGAAGGAAGAGCCGTTCCAGCGCTTGAGGGAGCCGAGGAAGTCGAAGGAGAGGGGCGTGGAGGCGGCGAAGGTGCCGTCGAGGGCGAGCCAGCCGGGATCGGTGCCGACGTTGGGGATGTCGAGGCCGAGTTCACCGAAGAAGACGCGCAGGCCGGGGACGGTGGAGGATTCGTCTTCGGCGATGAGGCCGATGGTGATCTTGCCGGACTCGACGGTGAAGTGAACGTCGCCCTCGATCTGGGCGAAGGCGGGGGCGGCGACGAGGGCGGTGAGGGCGAGGATGGTCTTCATGGGTTGGTCTTTCTGATGTGCCGGAGCGGAGTGCTCGCGGCGGTTGTGTGTGAGTGGGGAATCGAAACGGGTGGATCAGCAGCCGGAGTCCCAGGCGGCGAAGAAGGCGATGACGTCGTCGCCATCGGTGCCGCCGTCGGTGTTGAAGTCGGCGTTGCTCTGATCCCACTGGGCGAAGAACGCGATCACGTCGTCGCCGTCGACACCGCCGGATTGGTCCCAGTCGGCGGGGCAGAAGGGGCTGAGGATGTTGTCTCGGACCCACTGGACGGCGGCTTCGAGGTCGGTGGTGGTGGCGTTCTGGTTGAAGAGGATGTAGAACGTCTCGGAGGCTGCGATGGAGGGGTTGGTGGAGAAGAGCGAGAGCGGGAGGAGGTAGATGCCGTCGGAAGCGGGGGAGAGAAGGGTGTACTCGAGGTGGCGGTGCCACTGGCCGTTTGAGCCGACGGAGAGCGAGAAGCCGGGCGTGGAGGAGTCGGAGGTGGGAGTAAGGACGGAGAAGCCGGCGGCTCCGCCGAAGGCGATCTCCATGCGTTCGTCGATGGGAGAGGCGAACGATGAGCCGGTCCAGCGCTTGAGTGCGCCGCCGATGGTGAAGCCGACGCGGGATGGTGTGGGGAACGTGCCGGAGAGGCAATCGAAGCCGGGGTCGGAGGTGAAGTTCTCGAAGGACTCGCCGAGCGTGGCGGTGAAGACGCGGTCAGGGCCGGAGGTGGCGTTGGTGGTGATGGTGCCGGCGTTCAGACTGAGGGTGATGTCGCCGGAATGGACTTGGGCGACCGCGGCGGGTGCGAGCACGCACGCGACAATCGCGCAGAGACGAGACGGGGTGCGCATGGGGCGCTCCGTTCAGGACCTTCGGGAGAAGGTGTGGGTGCGAGGGGACCGCGCGGGGGCGGTGACGATCAGACCGGGATGGTGGCGGATCGTGCTGGCGGGGGGCCTCGCGCGCGGAGCGTGTGGATGAGGACCGAGTCGTGCGCGAGGGCCGGTGGCCTGGGCGCGTGGGAGACAAGGGTGGGCGGAGCGGGCGCGGTGGCCGGCGGTGGTGGGGCCACGGAGGCGGTAAGCGCGAGGAGTTGAACGCAGAGGAGGCAGTGGTCGGGCGACTGCGCGGGCTCGTGGTCGTCGTGGTCGTGGTGGTGGTCGTGGTGGTGGGAGTGGTCGTGGTCGCAGGCGGCGGCGGGGTTGTGGCCGGCGAGACCGTGGAGCCAGGTGAGTTGGGCTGGGGCGACCGTGGCGAGCGCAATGAGGGCGAGGGCGAGCCAGCGCGGGATACCCGTGGCGGGGAGACGGAGCGTGATGGGGGGTCGCTTCTCCAGTTGAGACTCCATTCTCATTAGAGCATGAGAACGGAGCGGAGTCAAGCGGAGCGGAGGATTAGAGGCCGCCGCTGTCCCAGAGTTGGAAGAAGAGGATGACGTCGTCACTGTCAACCCCACCATCGCCAGTGATATCCCCGAGCGAGAGGCCGCTGTCCCAGACCGCGAAGAAGGCGATGACGTCGTCGGCGTCGACGCCGCCATCGCCGTTGAAGTCGGCGACGTTGTGAAGAAGGCGTACCCCGGATGGGCCGGTGCGGGCGACCAGCGAGCCAATAGCGAGGGGCGGGGACGAGGTGACCGCAAGAGAGCCGAGGGCGCCGGGGGAGTTGAACACACTCAGACCGAAGCCAGGGATCAAGGGATTGGAGGGGTCGAAGCCGGTCGATGAAGCGACGGAGAGGCCACCCCCCAGCGACGCGGTGGGTGCGGTGATCGAGCCGATGGTGGAGAGGTCGACGAGGTCGACCTCGAGGGTTCCGGATGAGGACTGTGTGAAGCTACTGGAAAGGGAGATGGAGTGGGAGGCAATGGCCAAGGTTCCGGCGTTGACGATGGAGTTGAGGGCGTAGTCGCCGTTGAGGGAGGCGAAGGCGGCGTCGAGGATACCGAGTGAAAGGCTCGCACTGAGGGAGCCGGAGAAGGCGGCTGACCCGAGGACGACGATGGTCCCGGTGCCGGTGGCCGTGGACGAAGCGGCGAACACGTGGGATCCGTCGAGTTCGAGTTCCGATCCCGGGGCGAGCGTGACGGAGCCACTGAGGGTGCCTCCACCGAGGGCGCGGGCTTCATCGGCAACAGAGAGTGTGCCGTTGATGGTGAGGGGGGCTTCAAAGCTGGAGGGGAGGGTGCTTCCGAGGGCGAGGGTGGCGCCCGAGGTGATCGACACGTGCTCCGTGCTGAGGAGGGAACCGACGGAGCGGACGCCGGAGTCGACGACGATTACGGGATCGGATCCGATGACGCTGATGAGTGCATCATCGGAGGGGCCGGGGAGGGTGTTGTTGTACCAGTTGCTCGGATTGCTCCAGTTGATGCCGTCGCCGAGGCCGGTCCAGAGTCCGGTGGCACGGTCGAAGATCACCCGTGCCGCGGAGGGGGAGGAGAGTTCGACAAAGCGGCCGCCGGGGACGCTGCCGCTGGCGAAGGACGTGAAGGTGCCGATGCGGGAGCCGCCGATGACAAGGTCGAAGATGGTGCCGAACGCGGGGATGAACGGTTTGAGCGAGCCGACAGTCCAGGCTCCGGCGAGGTTGACCGCGTTCGTCGCGATGATTCTGCCCATCTGCGTGGTTGCGGTACCGGAGATCATGAGGTGCAGGGAGGCGCTCCCGGATTGTGTGTAACTCCCGTTTACCGAGAGTTCGGAGCCGGCGTCGAGGTTGAGCGTCCCGTTGTTGGTGAACCCGCCGACGGCGAGGTCTCTGGTTCCCGCGAGCGTGATGGTGCCGTTGTTGGTCGCGAGCCCTGTGAGGCCAGTGATTGAAGAGGTCGTGCCGTCGAGGACGAGGTTCGCGGCGTTGGTGGTGACGTTGCGGCCCGTGCCGAGGTTGAGCGTGCCGCCGCCGGCGCGCCATGTGCCGCCGGTGAGCGTGGTGCCGGAGTGATTCGAGAGGGTCGCGGCGTTGATCGTGAGCGTGCGGCCGGTCGCGTTGTTGGCGATGGTGCCGTTGTTGATCAGGGTGGTGTTGGAGTTACCGATGGTGAGGTTGCCGGAGGTGCCCGGGGCGAGTTCGACAACACCGGTCGCGCCGATCGTGAGGGTGCCGGCCGCGGTCGTGGTGACGGTGCGGGTGTTGCTGCCGGTGCCTTCGGCGCGGACGGTGGAGTTGAGGACGTAGCCCGGGGCGAAGCGGATGTCGGCGCCCTCGGTGAGGCGCGCGACGCTAAAGCTGGTGGAACCGGTGACGTTGAGGATCCCGAAGTTGTTGAAGAAGAGGTCGCCCGCGACCGCGACGTTGTTCAGCGTGCCGCTGGTGGCGAGCAACTGAGCGCCGCTGGCGTAGCTGATGCTGCCGCCGTTGATGGTGCCGCCGCTGGTCAGGTTCCACGACCCGGTCGCGGCGTTGAGGGTGAGCGATGAGTTGGTGAGCGTGCCGGTGATGTTGACGGTGCCGCCGGTGCGGGAGAATCCCGGCAGGTCCAAGCCGGCGGTGGTGAAGGCGCCGCCGAGGTTGAGCGTGGTGTTGCTGATGGTGACCGAGCCGGTGGTGGACCAGGTGCCGTTGAAGTTGATTGTGGCGCTGGTGCCGGTGATAGCGCCCGCGTTGGTCCATGTGTTGTTGATGGTGAGCGTGCCGGTGGTGGCGTTGATGGATCCGTTGTTGGTGGTGGTGGCGGCGTTGATGGTGAGCGTGCGGCCGGTCGCGTTGTTGGCGATGGTGCCGTTGT
>JBIKMF010000277.1:0-5712 GCA_044359425.1 Phycisphaerales bacterium | reverse complement strand
GGTTGTATACGCAAACGTGGCCAAGCGTCACCTCGTGCTCCGCACGATCTCTTCTTCCGCGTCCTGCGTGGAGCGCAGGACTTCTTCCACGGTCGTCTCGCCCGACGCCGCCTTGATGAGTCCGTCTTTGCGCATCGTGATGAAGTCCGGCCCCGCGATCGTCGCGAGTTCCATCGGGCCCGCGCGCTGGCTGATCGCCTGCCGCAACTGCGGGGTTGTGAGCACCAGCTCGTAGAACCCCAGCCGTCCCTTCATCCCCGAGACGCTGCACTTGTCGCAGCCCACGCCCTTCCACGCGGTGCCGCCGAACATGGCGAGCTCCTGCGGGGAGAGCCGGTGCAGGATCTCTTCACGCATGGGCGTTTTGGTACGGCAGATCTGGCAGACGCGACGGCCCAGTCGCTGGGCCAGAATGCCCTCCAGAACGCTCGAGAGCAGGAACGGCTCGATACCCATGTCCAGCAATCGGCCGGGCGACGAGAGCGCGTTGTTGGTGTGCAGCGTCGAGAAGATCAAGTGCCCCGTGAGCGCCGCGCGGACCGCGATCTCGGCGGTCTCGCCGTCACGGATCTCGCCGACCATCACGACGTCCGGGTCCTGTCGCAGGATCGAACGGAGCCCCGAGGCGAAGCTCAGGCCTCGCTTGGGATTGACCGGGATCTGGTTCACGCCGCTCAACTCGTACTCGACCGGGTCCTCAATCGTGATGATCTTCAGCGTCGGGTCGTACAGCTTCGTCAACGCCGCGTACAGCGTCGTCGTCTTGCCGCTGCCCGTCGGCCCGGTGACTAGCACCATCCCGTGCGGAAGGTCGATGAGCTTCTGCATCGAAACACGGTCCGGCTCGCGCATCCCCAGCGTGCCCAGGTCCAGCGTGATCGACTCCTTGTCGAGAATACGCATGACCACGCTCTCCCCGTAGATCGTGGGGATCGTGGAGACGCGCAGGTCGATCTTCCGACCTTCGAACCGCAGCGTAATGTGGCCGTCCTGCGGGGCGTACCGCTCCGCGATGTTCATCCCCGCCATGATCTTCACGCGGCTCGTGATCGCCGGCTGAAGCTGCTTCGGCGGGGGCTCCTGCTCCACGAGCACGCCGTCGACGCGATACTTGACCGCCAGCTTGCGGTCAAAGGGCTCGATGTGGATGTCCGACGCCCGCGCCCGGATGCCTTCCACAATGATCAGGTTCACCAGGTTGATCAGCGAGGGCTGCTCGGCCATCCGGTGCAGGTCCTCGGCCTCGATCGCCTCAAGATTGGCGATCAGGTCGTCCGACTCACTGCCGCCGCCCAGCCGCGCCGCCATCTGGGCCGCCGTGATCCCGTACGCCGCCCTCAGCAACTCCCCGAACGCCTCCTCCGTGATCCCGACGCGCTCGACCGGCCGCCGCCCGCACACCGAGACCTCGTCCGCCGCGGCGTCGTCGACCAGGTCGAGCATCGCGACACGAAGCCGGCCCCCGTTGATGGCAAAGGGAATCGCGCGGAGCCTCACGGCCTGATCGGCGGTGAGGACGCGCGTTGCCGCGGCATCAAAATCAGGCTTTTGTTCGAGTCTGGGCGAAGCCTCCCCCGAGGACCCCTGCGTCCGCTTGGGATCGTGGGCCATTCCGTTCTGTGGATGGTCGGTCAACGGTGAGGGGGCTCGGGTCATCACTTGAGAAGGTATCAACGCCGGGACCGGCGGGTTATTGCTCACCAGATTCCGCTTCCATTTCCTTCATCATCTCTTGGATGGCGGCCATCGGGTTGTCGCGGTCGGTCTTGACCTCGGGCATCTTGGACCGTTGGGGTTCCGTGAGGATCGCCATCAGCTTCTCTTTCGTGGTCGTTTCCAGCGCGGCGCGGTCCTCCTTGGCTTCCTTGAGGTCGTCCGGCTCGCCGCCGCCCATCATCGGGCCCATCATCATTCCCCAGGTTCCCCCGTTGGAGTCCTCGGTCCGCTCGGTGACGGTCGCGAGCTTGGCGTTCGCGGCCGCGAGGTCCTTGGCGTAGGAGTCCTTCAGGGCGTTGATGGAGTCGCGTTGGGTCGCGTCGAGGTCGTCGAGCTTGAGTGCGGCGTCGAGCAGCTTCGAGCCGGCGCGGGGGCGGTAGATCATCGGGAACGCACGGCGGTTGAACTCGTCCTCGAAGGCCGCTCGCTGCGACTCGGCGACGAGCGGGGAGAGCTTGCGGAACGTCTCCTTGTTGAGATCGCGGATCTTCTTGGAGTCGTCGGTCAGCTTCTGCATCATCTCCTGGACCTTCTTGAAGTCCATCATGTTCTCGCCGGACATGAACTCCTCCTGCTCACGCCGGGCGTTCGTCTCAAACGCCACGAGAGCCTTGTCCATGTCGAGCTCGTAGCGCTCGAGGATCTCCGCGAACTCGCCGCCCTCGGCGGGGGCCGCCTTGGCGGTTTCCGCCACGCGGACCAGGTCAACGCCCGCGCCGCTCACCATGCCCACGCGGAGCAGCTTCTCGCGGTTGCGGTACCGCTCGACCTTCGGCCACTTCTCCGCCTGTTCGGGGGTGAGCATGAGCTTGAGATCGTCGAAGAACTGCTTCTCGGCCTCTTCCGACTTCTTCTGAAAGTCCTTGAGCTTCTCCTGCATGCCCTTGGGGTCGGACATGAACCCGCCGCCTTCCATCTCCTCCTGCAGCGACTTGCGGAGGGCGCGGGACTGCTGCTGGTTCCCTTCGAGAAGCGTCAGCGCGGATTCGACCTGCGCGGCGTCCATGCCGAGGAGTTTGGCGTACTCCCGGACTCCCCGTTTGGTGATCGGGTCCACGTTCATCCCGCCGCCCATGCCAAACTGAGCGTGCGCCGTGGGGGCGGGCAACACGGTCATCGCCACGGGGGCAACGAGGAGGGCAACCTTCAGAACAACCGCTCGCAGCACTCGGCGCATCCGCAGTCTCCTTCGAATCAGGGTGGGCTCACTTCGCGTCCGGAGCCTTTCCGGAGGCAGCATATCCGCCGCCGCCCGAAAGTTCCGGGTGAACGGTTCTGATACGCGGGAGCACCGGTCTCGTTTCTGGCCCTCAGCGGGGGCTCTGGAACTCCAAGACCGAGCCGCCCGTAATCATCACAGCCCCCCCCTCTACGGCCTCCGGAGACTCCTTCGGGAGCTTCTCACGCTGTTCCGGGGTCAGGATCTGCTCGAGCTTCTCACGGGTGCCCTTGTCCAGTTCCCGCTTGGACTTCTTCGCCGCGGCAACGTCCTCGGGCTCATCGCCAAAGTCCATGACCATCATGGCCCCACCCGCGGAGATCATCCCGGACTGACCGGCCTTCTCCTTGGCCTCGATCGCCGAGGCCCACGCGTCGTTGATGGGGGCGATCTCGCGTTCGTACGAGGCCTTCAGCGCGTCGAGCGACTCCTTCTGTGCGGGGGTGAGGTCGCTGAGGCCGAGGGCGGCACTCATGTCCTTCGCGACCTTCGAGTCGCGATACACCCGCGGGAAGGACCTCGCTCGCACCAGCTTCGCGAATGCCTCGCGCCGTTCCTCAGGGAGGAGATCGGTGACGCGACGGGCGTGCTTCTCGTTCGTGTCCTTGATGCGGCTTCCTACGTCCCGCATCTCGGTCATCTGTGCCTGCATCTTCTCCATGTCGATCTGGCCGCCAAGCCCCGGCATCGCGTCACGCTCCTGACGCGCCATCAGCGACTCCTTCGCCTGCAGGTGCTTGTCGAGCTCGTTCTCGTACTCCAGCAACTCCGGCTGGACGACCTCAAGCGCCTTCGCGTCCAGCTTGAACTCGCGAACGATCTCCGACAGGTCGATACCTTCGCCGCTCATCGCCGCCATGCGAAGAAGGGTGTCGCGACGACGCGCCTGCTCAACCCGCTGCCACCGGGCATCGGCGTCCGGGGCCGCGGCGGCGATCAGCTTCAGATCACCGAGGAAATCGTCATCGATCTTCCTCGTGCGTTCGCGGTTCTTCGCCATGATCTCGGGCATCTTTTCCATGAACACGGTGTGGTCGTCGTCTTCCTGGGCCTGCTTCTGGAGCTTCTGCATCTCGGCGCGGTGCTCCGTGCTGGCGGTGGAGCAGGCGGACTGGTACCCCTCGAACATCGCGAGCGCCGATTCTCGCTGCTCCTCGTTCAAGCCGAGCATGTCGCAGTAATGCTCCAGAGACTTCTTCGTGATCCGCTGCGAACCCGGCCCCGGTCCGCCAAGCGAAGTCGTGATGGCGATCCGCTGCTCCTGCGCCACACACTCCGAGGCGACGCCCACAGAAGCGAGCAATCCGGCGGCGGCCACGATCAGGAACCGGGGGGTCGATGTGCGACGATGCATGAGCTCACTCCGTGTTCGGGCGTTCAGACGCGGGACCCATCGCCCCGCGGCTCCCCCTGCCCACCTTGATGCGCGTTCCACCCCCCTCCGTCACGAGGGTACCAGAACCGCGGCGGTGGGGGGGCCAAAAAGAAACCGGGGCCGATCGTCGGCCCCGGTCGTTCATCTCGTTCAACTGGCTCAGTTCTGGTCGCGGTTCCCGCCGCCCTGACCACCACCCTGGCCGCCGCCCTGACCACGGCCGCCACGACCGCCGCCCTGGCCACCACGGCCGCCGCCGGGGCCGCCAAAGTCATTCTCTTCCCGCTTGGGCAAACGCTCGATCTGCTCGGGCGACAGGATCTTCTTCAACGCCTCGAGCGTCGAGGTATCCAGGTCACGCCGCTCGCGACGAAGATCGCCCGCGGGGCCCCGGTCGCGACCGCCGAAGCCCTGCGCGATGTTGAAGGTCATCTCGCCTTCCTCGATCGCCGCGGTGAGTTCGGTGTTCAGCCCCGTCAGCTCCTTCTCAAAGTTGCCCTTGAGCGTCGCGATCGAGGCCTTCTGGTCTTCCGTCAGATCGGCGAACTTCTCCGAGGCGCCCAAGGCCCGCTGGGACTGCGTCTCGCGGTACACATCGGGGAACGACTCCTTGCGGAACGCGAGTTCGAACTTGGCCTTCTGCTCCTCAGCGAGCAGATCCGCGATCTGCCGGGCATACTTGCGGTTCACGTCCCGCACCCGCACCGAAGCCTCGCGACCCTTCTCGATCACGTCCTGCATCTTCTCCATGTCGCCCGACGCGCGGATCTCCGCCATCTCCTTCATCCGCGTCAGCATCCCCTCGTCACGCTTCACGATCTCGCGATCGATCTCCACCTCGTACTCTTCCATCGCGGCCTTGAGCTTCGCGAGTTCTTCCTCAGGCATCTCCGAGCGGTCGACCAACTGAATGAGGTCCACCCGCTCGCCGCTGATGAAGCCGCGACGCAGCCCCTGGTCACGCCGCACGCCACGCTCAACCGACGGCCACTTCTCGGTCTGGTCCGGGTTCAACAGGGCCTTCAGATCCCCCATGAAGCCCTCGTCCAGCTTCTTGCGGGCATCCCGGGACTCTTCCATCTGCTTCTGCATGCCGTCCCAGACGGAGGGATCCTGCGTGTCCTGGAACTCCTGACGGATCTTCTCCATCGTCTCCCGCATCTTCTCCTGAATCTGGCGGGCCTGGTCGTTGTACCCCTCGTGCAACGCCCGGGCCGCGGTCGCCTGGTCCGGCGTCATCTTCAACACCTTCTCCATCCGGTCAATCTGCTGGCCCGAGATCGCGGGTGCCATCATCATCCCGCCCATCCCGCGGCCCATCCCACCCCCGCGCCCGCCACCATCCTGACCAAAGGCCTGGGTGGTCATCACCGGCGATGCGACCACCGCAAGAGCCACAGCG
>JBIKMF010000276.1:0-5713 GCA_044359425.1 Phycisphaerales bacterium | reverse complement strand
CCCGTCCCCCACTCACCCCGCCCCTCTTCCCACCCTCTTGCGAATCAGCCGCCCCATATCGCGATAGTTCTCCGCCACCGTCAAGACCGCCGTGAGTAACGCGAGAACGCTGACCGGCGCGCACATAAGCGAGCAGATCGTGACTGGGAAAACAAGCTTACGAGTCCTGCTCGCCGCCTCTAGCCAGCCCGCCTGCTGACGCATCCACACCGCGTGCACGAGCACCGTTGACATGCTCGCGATCGCAAGCCAGTACCCGACCAACATGGGCCATTCATCTCTCGTACGAACCGCCACAGCAAACGCTACCGCCGACCCCGCCGCTGTCCCCACCATCGCCCACCGCCGCCACGCCCGCGGCACAGGCTCCGCGATCGACCCAATAGCCGGGGTCGTCAGTCGGTCTTCTCGCTCTTGGAACCGCCGGTGCCGCTATCCGCGAGTCCATCGACTCCCCTCGTGTGGCTTTGCAGGTTCTCGGCAGCACGTGCTTGGTTGAGCGACACGAATTGCATCGCAGACTTAACCGAGCCAAATGCTCCAAGCAATCCCGCCAGTTCGGCGGGGACAATGAGACTATTGCTCGACTTTCCAAGGGACTCCGCGACGCTCTTCTGGGCTTCGAGCGCTTTGATCGCCACCATGACCTCTGGATTCTGTCGCAATGCCTCTGCCAACGATTTCGTGCCTTCTGCCTCACCCTGCAGCCGCCTGGAGGCCAGGAGGTAATCCCCCTCCGCCCGGAGCTTCGCGGCCTCGTACTGCCCCTCCGCGACCAGAATCGCGGCACGCTTCTGCCCCTCCGCGATCAGAATTTCTGTGTCTCGCTCTTGTTGCGCAGTCACGATTCTCGCACGCTTGGAGAGCTCAGCTTCCCGAGCCATCGTCAGTTTGTCGCGAACGTCACCACTGAATCTTAGTTCCTGAAGTTCGACGCGCATGATTTTCACGCCCCAGGCATCCGATGCCTGCTCAACGTGACGCTGTATGTTGCCACCGATGAGGTCTCGCGATACCAACAAGCTGTCGGAGTCGAGTTTGCCCACTTCCTGTCTGAGCGTGGTTTCGAGCAGTTGTACCATGGCTTCGCACAGATTGCCGATTCGATACACGGCCCTCTGTGGCTCGACGATGCGAAAGTAGCAGATCAAGTCAGGGTTTACAGTGGTATTGTCCTTGGCAATCGAATGAAACTCGGGCGGATCCAACATTTCTTCGGATGTGCTGATGGCACCCTCCGAGGACACGAGTGACTTTCGCTCCTTGCCCTTGCGCACCAAGGTGTACAAGCCTGACGGCCGCTTGACCGCATCGAGCCCAGGCACAATGAAATTGATGCCGGGGGGCAGTGTTCGATGGTACTTGCCAAAACGCTCCACCAGTTTGACCGTCCCTTCCGACACCCGAATGATCGACATCCACAGCGTTGCGATCGCCACGAAGCCCAGAACGAGCAAAAAGATCTGAAACGGCTCCACAGGAATACTCCCTTCGCGTCGTCCCTGAGCAACGGGGCGAGCTAACTCTCTGACTCGACGATCAAGACCAAGCCCTCACGGTCGACGACGCGCACCCGCTGTCCAGCCGCCAGCGGCACGTCTCTCCTCACGCTTACGACCCTCCACTCCCCATGCTCCTGGAGATGTGCGCGAGCCTCGCCAGTCGCAGGATTCGTCTGGTGCAGCACCACTCCGCATGCCCCGCGTATGTCGGTTAGAACCGAGCCCGCTGGCGCGCGATCAGGGAGACTTCGCACCACACGCCGCCCGTAGAGCATCAGTGCTCCGCATGAAACAACAAACGTCAGAAGTTGCAGCTCGCCGGGAAGCCGAAGAGCATTCGCGCCCCCCGTTGCTCCAACCGCAATCCCGACCCACATGAGATGGAAGTCGTTCGTAAGCAACATATCGATGAGCACGAGTATCAGCCCCGCCGCAAGCAGGTACCAGAACGGGATCGCCTCAATAGCGGGAATGCTCGCGAGACACATCATCCGGTGTTCCCCAAAGCGGCCGTCTCCAACTCCCACACCTGCAAAGACTCGCTCGCCCGAAATCCTACTACGAAACAACAGGACGATGTTAGGCTTGTCCCGGCACCCGTCAACCGAGATTCAGAGGGCCTAAAAGGAGTGTGAACCACCGATCCATGGTCGCACGGACATTCAATCGGATCGCACTGGAGCACGCTCGAGGCGAGATCGCGTCGTTGCGACTTCTGAAGTCGCCACTCCTCCCGCACGTGGGTCGTCACACGCTCCTCCTTGCCATCGCGCGCGATCACCGTCTCGCGGCGGTCCGCGACCAGCGGTCACTCGCCCCACGTGTGCCCGCTAGCAACCGGCGTCCCATCGTCCAAAGAACGCAATCACGTCGTCGCCGTCGACACCGCCATCCCCATTGAAGTCCGCCGCGGACAGGCCCGCGTCCCAGTCTCCGAAGAACACGATCACATCATCACCGTCCACGCCGCTATCACCGTTCACATCCGCGGGACACCGCACGTAAACCGTGATCGCGCCGCTCACGCCCTCTGTGCCATTCTGCAACTCGTACGCCTTCGTCACAAGCTCGTGCGCTCCCGGTTCATCGTCGAGGTTCAGCCGAAACGTGAACGGCGTCAGGAAGTCACTCGCCACATAGCCGCCATCAACGTACAGGTCCACCCTCCCCAACGCCCCATCGACCTCCGCCGTCGCACGGACCGCAAACACCCCGTTCACGATCGCCCCATCAACCGGCGACTCCGTTCGAACCGTCGGGATGCCGATCGTCAGAAGCAAGTCCCCGTTCCACCCCTTGAACTGCTCCAGATCCATCAGGTACCGCCACCAGTTGGCCAGGTAGTGATCCGGCGCACGCCCGGGCACGTGCGGCATCCGCGCGTACCACCAGTTGAGGTACTCACGCTGCGGATCCAGCCCGTTCGGCGACCAGGCGGTGCAGTTCAGAACACGCGTCTGCCCGGTCAGGTTCGGGTAGTTTAGCCAATCGTCGGCCTCACTCACCACAAACCGCTGATTCGCGTAGTCGTAATCGCTCTCACCGTTCACCGGGAAGTGAACGTTCCCCACAGCCCCAAGCCCCGACGCGTTCAGATCAAACAACGAGAACCGGTTCAACGTGGACGACCGATCCGCCCTCCATTCGCCGTAGGAATGCACCATCACGTTCTCGGCACGGTGCCCCCACGAGTGGATCGCTTCGCCCACGCCTCGCTCGAAGTTCCACCCCATGATCGGAAACACACGCTGCCGACCCGCCGCGGGGTACGTTGGCCCGTTGATCCAGTACGCGCCCTGCCCGGCCATGCAGGATTCCCACATGCCACCGATAGGGGGCGCATACAACCACACCTCATCGATCTCGCCCGCATCCACGCGCTCACCCAGCCCGTGCTCGTTGCAGAACCCCGTGTAGTCAAACATGACGCTCGGCCAGATCGAGTTCGCCCAATCATGCGCGAACGTCACGTCGTCGTGCTGGAATCCCCCTTCGAACCGCGGATACTCGTCCGCGAGCACGGTCTCGACAAGCTCGTACCGAGCCCTGCCATGGCTGCTCGTCCGCAAATCCGCCATCACCCCAGCCACCAGTTCCATCGGGTCCGCCCATCCGTACACCTGGTGCATCCGAAGCCCGCCAAAGTTCTCCATGATGGGATCGAAGATGTAGAGATACACCTTCGATTCAATAGCATCCGGGTCCACGCCCGCCGGCGGCGGTGGCCCCGCGGGCGGCAGACCGTCTGGATCAAGATCCATGAACCGCACGCCGTCGAAGTAGATCCGAAAGCCGGCGTCCCACGTGTCGTGGTGAATCACGATCTGATCGATGTCCGCAAGGCTCGGTGCTCCCGTCGTTGTTCGCACCCAGCCCGTGCCACCACCCAACGGCACCTTCATCAGCTTCCAAGCGAAGTTCGGCGTGATCATCGCCTCGGGCTCAAGACGAATCGTCCCGGTCCCCGTGTGGATCTCCACAACCGGCTGATTCCCCTGCCAGGCGTACGGCGTCGTGTTCTCCGCATACTCCCAGAACACGAGCGTGTTGTACGACGACGCGTCGAAGTTCAAGCCCCCGCCGACCGGAAACATCACCCCCGTATCAAACCCACTCATCGTCGTGAACAGCACGCTCGCCGAACCATCCTTCACCCGCTCGCCGGAGTCCGCCACGCTCCTCGTAGCCCCATCCGAGGCGAACGTCCCCCACATCCCCGCATTCCCCTCCGCAAGGTCGCTCGACTGCCCCATCGCCACCGCGGCAGCAACAGCAACCAACCACCCAGCAGCAACACTCGCGACACGCTGAGAAGACGCCGTCATGTGACACCTCATGCACCCACCCGACCACCGTGCACGACGCGCTCACGCGTCTGTTCGAGGGCGCTCAACATGATACGTCCCCACTCCAACCCCGTCACTTTCACAACCCCCACGCACGCCTCATCCTCCCGCACGTGAGTCGTCGACTCAACCATCACGCGGCATCCTCTTCACGGCCAATACCTTCACGCGCCCACGCACAACACCCCTCGGACTCAGACTCAACGGGATCGGCCCGCCGCACCATACTACGCCCCCGGCGGTGTTCTCGTTCATCACGCTACCATGCGTGCACGATGCCTCCCAGCAACGGCCTGCAGTCCACCCACACGGCCCAACCGCGGCACACGCTGTTCACCCGACGCAACGTGCTGCTCGTCGTAGTGAGTATCGGCGCCTCCCTTGCCGCGTTCGCTCTACTGCGCACGCGAACACCTTCGCCCCCGGTGAGCAACGGCCTGCAGATCATGTGCAACGTTGCGGGAAGTACCTCCGCTCACGTCTTCCGCGAGATGACCCTCGGTCCAGGCGGCGCCAACGCGGAGTGGTCCGTGCAGAATCTCAACCCGCGGCATGCGGCACTGCCATGCCTCCGCATGCGAGGCACAGCGGCAGACGCGGCCACCGTGTTCAACGGAGCCAACATCGAGGTGTACGGAGCACTCCCGGACTCGAATGGCCGCGTGACCCGGGATGAAGACATCGTCTACTACGCAACGGGGGACGTGCCAACCACGGTTCGCCTCACGGAGCACGGCGGCTTTGTCTACCTCATTCCCGCCAGCACAATGACTCCCCGAGGCCCGCTCGCGGGCAATCTCGTGTTCAGTGCCAATGTATCAATGCCAACCAAGACCACTTGGGGCAACTACATAGCCCTCGAACCGGTGCTCCTCCTGAACGAACCGTGATAGTGGCACCGGCCTACACCTCTTCCCTTAGGCCTAAGGCTTGTGGACTATGGCATCTTCCCCATTGCCTATTCCCCATTGCCCATTGCCTTCTTCTCACCCAAACGCCTTCTTATAATCCGCAAGGAACTTCTCGATACCTATATCAGTCAGCGGATGCTTCATACAATCGGTTATTACTTTGAGCGGACACGTCGCCACGTCCGCGCCCGAGAGGGCGCAGTGCAGCAGGTGGTTCGTGTGACGCACCGATGCCGCCAGGATCTTCGTCTTGAAGCCGTAGTTGTCGTACACCGTCCGGATCTGCCGGATCAGCTCCATCCCGTCCTCGCCGATGTCGTCCAGCCTCCCGATGAACGGGCTCACCAGGAACGCACCCGCCTTCGCCACCATCATCGCCTGCAGCGTCTGGAAGCACAGCGTCAGGTTCGTCTTCACGCCCTCGTCGCTGAACGCCTTGCACGCCTTCAGCCCC
>JBIKMF010000275.1:0-5722 GCA_044359425.1 Phycisphaerales bacterium | reverse complement strand
GAATTGTCGGAACGACGGTTATGTCACTTCCCAACGCCATCCGGGTTGTGACCGCCTGCCGCGCTGACGCGCGCCAGGCCTTGTCCCGCGAACCGGAACTCCGGGTCGTGGGTGAACTGCAGGACGCACGCGCACTCGCGGGACTCGTCCAGCGCCAGCAGCCATCTGTCGCCGTGATCGACGCCTCGATGATCAGCGAGATCGCCCGGATCCGTGCCGCCAGCGCCGGCACGCGTGTGGTCGTGATCCTCGAATCCGGCGACGACCAGAGCGTCAACCGCGCGTTCGCGGCGGGCGCGACCGCCGTCGTCGGTGGCTCCGCGGTCGTCCGAGACCTCGGCATGGTCGTCCGGGCCGCCGCGAGGGGCTCTTCCATGCTCGTCATGGGCGGGCCCGAAGAGATCAACCACGTCCTGCGGCCCACCACCGCCGACCCGGGCACGGCCGTGGCCTCCCTCTCCGACCGCGAACGCGAGGTTCTCTCCTTCATCGCCCGCGGGCACACCAATAAGCAGGCCGCCGATCAGATCGGCGTCAGCGTGAAGACGGTGGAGAGCTACCGGGCCCGCATCATGCAGAAGCTGCAGCTCACGGGCCGGGCCGAGCTCACCTCGCTCGCCCTCCGGGCCGGGATCATGCAGACCAAGGCGGAGTAAGCACCGGACCAACCGCGCGTCCTCGGCCCTCGAAACAGCGGGCCGGACGCGCCGCGCGCTCAGTAGCCCTGCCGCTGAACCTCGCGCATCAGGCTGATGAACGTCCCCGCCTCGCTCAGCGCGGGGTCTGGTTCGTCACCGGTCGGCGCCAGCCGGTCGTACCCGCCGTCCGCGCGCAGCTTCCACGCGTGCCGCCTGTCCGCCAGCATGATCTCGACGATCTTCAGCAACCGACGCCGCAGGTCCGTGTCCCGCACCGGCACCGCCGCTTCCACGCGGTTCGACAGGTTCCGGTACATCCAGTCCGCGCTCGAGATGAACCACTCCCCGTCCAGCGGATCCTCCGCGCCGCACGCGAAGTGGAAGACGCGGCTGTGCTCGAGGAACCGGCCGATCACCGAGATCACCTCGATGTTCTCGCTCAGGCCCGGCACCCCGGGCTTCAGGCAGCAGAACCCGCGCACGAACAGGCGGATCTTCACCCCCGCCTTGCTCGCCGCGTACAACCGGTCCGTCATGTCCCGGTCTTCCATGGAGTTGATCTTCGCGAAGATCCGCGCCGGGAGCCCCTTCTTCGCGTTCTCGATCTCACGCTCGATCAGCTGGTTGAAGGTCTGCCGCATGTTGAACGGCGCCACCAGCAGCGTGTCGTACGACTGCGTCGCCGCCAGCCCTGTCAGGTAGTTGAACAGGTTCACAAGGTCGCTCGTGATCGCCGGGTCGCACGTCAAGAGCCCCAGATCGGTGTACAACTGCGCCGTCTTCGGGTGGTAGTTCCCCGTCCCAAGGTGCGCGTAGCACCGCAGCCCCTTGTTCTCCTTCCGCACCACCAGGCTCGTCTTGCAGTGCGTCTTCAGCCCGAGCACGCCGTACGCCACGTGGACGCCGGCCTTCTCGAGCTGGCGCGCAAACCGCACGTTCCGGCCCTCGTCGAACCGCGCACGCAGTTCCACAAGGCACGCCACCTGCTTGCCCTGCTCCGCCGCGCGCACGAGATGCTCGATGAACGGTGAATCCGGCGAGGTGCGGTACAGCGTCTGCTTGATCGCCACGACGTCCGGGTCCGCCGCCGCCGCCGCGATGAACCGCTCCACGCTCGCCGAGAAGCTCTCGTACGGATGGTGCACCAGGATGTCCTGCCGCCGGATCGCCGCGAAGAAGTTCGCGGGCGTCCGATCCGCGGGCGTCTCGCTGACCAGCCGCGGCGGCACCACGGGCTTCCACACCGGCTCCTTGAGGTCCGGCCGGTCCAGGTCGCACAGCTCCGCCATCGCGGAGAACTCCGCGTCGCTCGGGATCGCGTACACGTCCTGCGGATCGAGATTCAGGTTGTCCTGCAGCCAGCGCGACAGCGTTGACGACGCCCCCGCCTCGACCTCCACACGAACGGCCCGCGCGAACTTCCGCTGCTTGAGATCCGCCTCAACCGACTGCAGCACGTTGTTCGCTTCGAGGTCATCCTTCTGAATACCAGCCGAGCGCGTCACCCGGAAGATCGCCTGCTCGTGGATCACCATCCCCGGGAACAGACCCGCCAGGTTCTCGCGGATGATGTCCCGCAGGAGCACGTACCGGCACGTCCGATCGCTCGACCCCGGCAGCTTCACGAAGCGCCGGATGTTCGGGATCTTCAGGCGCGCATGCTGCATTTCCGCGCCGCGATCACCGGTCGCGCGGTCCGACTGGGCCGTCTCCGCGTCTCGCGGGTCCTGCGCCAGAATCGCGAGGTTGTCCGAGAGGTTTGAGATGAACGGGAAGCGGTGGGCCGGATCGACCGCCAGCGGTGTCAACGCCGGGAACACGTTCTTCTCGTGCCACTCGGTCGCCCACTGACGTTCCTTGTCCGTCAGCTGAGACCACCGAAGGATGTGCACCCCCTCCTTCGCCAGCGAGGGAAGCAGTTCCGCCGTCCAGATCCGAGCCTGCTCGAGCTGCAACGACGCCGACATCTCGCGGATCACGGCCAACTGCTGGCGAGGCGTCAACCCGTCGTGCTGCGGCGAATCCACCCCGGCATGAATCTGCCGCTTCACCAGCCCCACACGCTTCATGTAGAACTCGTCGAGGTTGCTCGTGAAGATCGCCAGGAACCGCGCGCGGTCCAGCAGAGGCACCCGTGAGTCCGCCGCCTGCGCGAGAACCCGTCGGTTGAACTCCAGCCACGAGATGTCCCGGTTGAAGAACCGAACCTCGTTGTCCGCCGCCTGCGCCCGTACAGAGCTTGTCCGATGTGGTGCCATATCTCCCGCCGCCTGTGCAATGCCCGAAAACCCGGGCCAGAAGCCTACACACATCGGCGACCCCCGCCCTCTCCCGACTCAATTTTGCTCGGTTCGGTCGCCGTGCGGATCCCGACGCCGCCCTCAACACCCGTACACGCCTCACACCCCGCACAGCCCCAACCCGCCGCCGCCGCACCGCCTCCATTTTGTGGCCGCTCCCGGCTCCCCGAGGTAGTTTCCAACAGAGAGAGAGAACCGGGCGCACCCCGCTCCCGGTGTCGTTGGAACAAACCCCTTGAGGAGAGAAAAGATGAAGAACTTTGTGATTGGTATGGGCGTGTTGCTCGCCGCCGCTACCGCGGCAAACGCGCAGGTCTGGAACGAAGTGGGCGACGCCGGCGAACTCGCCGCCTCCGCTCAGGTCGTCGCCGGCTCCGGCCCGCTGACCACGATCCTCGGCAGCCTCAGCGACAGCGACGTCGACATGTACCAGATCCGCATCGACGACCCCTCGCTGTTCATCGCTCAGCACACGAACGTCTTCAACTTCGACAGCCAGATGTGGCTGTTCAACATGGACGGCACGGGCGTCGCGTTCAACGACGACACCACAGGCCTCCGCAGCCAGATCAGCAATCCCGCCGTCGCCGCCGGTAACTACCTGCTCGCCATCTCCGGTTACGACCGCGACGCCGTCGACAGCAATGGCGCCGCCCTCTGGCTCGACACCCCCTTCAACAACCAGCGCGCACCCGACGGCCCCGGCGCCGCCAACCCCGTCGCCGGCTGGCAAGGCACCGGCGGTAACCGCGGCGACTACGAGATCGCCATGCGCGGCGCCTCGTTTGTCCCGGCCCCGGGCGCCCTCGCGCTCGCCGGCATGGGCGGCGCGCTGATCGGCCGTCGTCGTCGCAAGTAAAGACCTGATCCCGAACACGCTGCCGCAACCAGCTCCACGTTCACAGGCCGTCCCCATCGCGGGGACGGTCTGCTTTTTGCAAGCCCTCAAACGGCCGCGAGCGTCCTCATCGCGCGCGGCCGTGTGCTCCTGGTATCCGTTCGACGTCGACCCCCGAATGCCTGCGCATCAAACCACCCTCCCCTCTCTGTAGGTGGGGGCTTGCGTGCTGCCGCGGGAACGAACGAACCCTCGAGCGTCGGCCCCGAAGAACCCGGGACCGTGTGAACAACACTCTTCCCTACGCGAGCCGGCGGACCCGGTTGCAGACACCCCCGCAAATCCACGCCCCAAGCAACCATCAGCCACGACGCCTGCACGCCAGCGCAAGCACCGCCATCCCCACCACCGCCGCGACCGATGACCCACCCAGAATGCCGATCTTCGCCGCGTTCAGTTGATCGGGGTTCACCTCGCCGCCCTTCACAAACGCGAGGCTCGCGATGAACAGCGACATCGTGAACCCGATCCCGCCCAACCACGCCGCGCCGTGGATGTGACGGAACGTCACGCCCGATGGCAACACACCAAGCCCGAGCTTCACCGCCAACACACTCGCAACAAAGATCCCCACCGGCTTGCCGATCACCAGCCCCAGCACGACGCCCACGCACTCCTTCGACGACAACAGCGCCGACACCGGCGTATCGCCCGTCGACAACGGCACCCCCGCGTTCGCCAACGCGAAGATCGGAACAATCAAGAAGCTCACCCACGGCACCAGGCTGTGCTCCAGCCGCTGCACGGGATTCTGCGCCTTCTCGCACGCGTCCTCGATGCCGCTGATGTACGCCTGCTGATCGCCGCTGAGCAGCGGCGACGGGGTGGCCTTCGACGACGCCGCCAGCGTGTCGGCCGCATCGCGTGCAAACAACGCGAACGACCGAATGTCCTCCCGGCTCTTGCTCGGGATCGTCATCGCGGTCAAGACGCCGGCGATCGTCGCGTGAACCCCCGAATGATGAACGAACCACCACACCACAGCGCCGGCCATCAGGTACAGCACCGGCCACCGAACTCCGCTCCGGTTCATGATCACCATCACGGCCAACCCCCCGAACGCAATCAGCATGTTCAAGACCGAAGGGCTCTCCGTGTAGAACAGCGCGATCACCATCAACGCACCCAGGTCGTCCGCCACCGCCAGCGTCGTCAAAAACACCTTCAGCCCCACCGGCACCCGCGATCCCAACAACCCCATCACCCCCAACGCAAACGCGATGTCCGTCGCCGTCGGTATCCCCCACCCGTGCATCCCCTCCCCACCCCTGTTCACCGCCGCGTAAATCAATCCCGGCACCGCCATCCCACCCACCGCGGCAATCAACGGCAGCGACGCCCGCTTCAGCGAACTCAACTCCCCGAACAACACCTCACGCTTGATCTCAAGCCCCACCATGAAGAAGAACACCGCCATCAGCAGGTCGTTGATCCACAGCAGCAGCGGCGCATCCCATCCAAACCCCCCCAGCTTCACGTTCAGGTGCAGCTTCTGGAACAGCCACACGTAGCTCTCCGCCCACGGCGAGTTCGCCCAGATCATCGCCACCGCCGCCACCCCCACCAGCAGCACGCCCCCCGCCGCGCTCAACGACGTAAACCGGCCGAACGCGAGTGAAATCCGGTCCGCCGCCGTCTTGGACGACGTCCGCAATCTGATCTTCTGAATGTCGTGTGCCACAGCCCGTCTCCTACCAAGCACAACCCAAACAAATCAACAAACTACTCGCAGAGGATAGCAACTCTCTCATCGCCCTCTCCCAAACCCTCAACCCGGGGGATCCTCCCGCCGATACCTCGACACCCAGAGAAGCCCGAGTGCACACACCCGACCCCTCACTCCCCGCCCCAGACGCCACACGAGGACCCAGCCGCCTCGGCTGGCG
>JBIKMF010000028.1:0-19988 GCA_044359425.1 Phycisphaerales bacterium | reverse complement strand
CTTCGCGTTCCTTCTGGTCACGCGGGATCGCACCGGCGATCGAGGTCGCGACGTTGGTGTCCGTCGATCCGAAGGCCGTGAGGTCGTAGGGGAGGAACTGACCGGCGGGCGCGTTCCGCGACAGGAAGGTCGCGCTCACCGCGTCGGTGTCGAGCTTCTTGGTGTTTGTGAAGTTGCCGCCGTTGATCGGGCGGATGCCCGTGTTGTTCGAGTAGAGGAACCCGCCGGACGAGCCGGATGCCGCGAACGGCACACGGCTGTTGCGGATCTGCGTCGCGGCAACCCAGTCGGCCCCGTTGTCGTTGGATTCGCCGTCGACTCCGCCGCCGTTGCGGAGACGGATGTTGATGGTGGATCCGGTGACATCGATGGTCGTCAGCGACGAGAGGTCGCCGAGGGTCACGGGGCCGGTCGAGTTGACGTTCAGGCCGGTCGCACGGGTGGACAGGATGCGGTCGCCCTGGGCGACCGAGACGCCGCCGGTGCCCGCGAACAGGCCCGACGTTCCGGTCGTGGTGTTGAGCAGGTTGCCGCTGGAATCAAAGTTCCCGAAGACCACGCTCGAAGCCGTGGCCGTGCGCACGCCCGAGGCGTTGATGGCCGTGGCCCCAGCCTGACCCACACCGATGGTCACCGAGCGAGGACGCGAGGTCGTCGCGGACGCGCCGACGGTGCCGTTGAACTTGAACGGGGTCACCGCGGTGCCTCCGCCGACGTTCACCGAGGCCGCCTGACGGCTGAGGAGCGTCAGGTTGTGGGTGTTGTCGGTGTTGCTGAGTACGTTGCCGCGGAAGAAGAGGCTGCCGAGGCCACCGTCGATGGTCGCGTCACCGGTGAGGGTGACCGTGCCGGCGAAGGTGACGGCCGTGCCGCTGAACCCGGTGCCCCGGCCGCCGGCGATCGAGCCCCTGACCGTGACAGGCGAGGCGAACGAAACGGCGCCCTGGCTGACGAGGTCGGCGACGGCGGTACCGTCACCCACCGTGGCGGTCGAGCCGAAGGCCATCGAGCCCGCCGTGATGTCGCCACGCAGGGTGGCGGCGTCGTTCAGCGTGATCGCGCCGGTGGTGTGCATGCCCGAGTTCACGACGACCGTGCCGTCGGCATTGCTGGTGACCGACGCGGGGCGGTTGGCCGCGGCGGTGCCGACCTGGCCGAGGAACTGGGCCTGGCCGTTGTTGGCGGTGTTGACCACGAGCTGACCGACACCGTCCGTCGAAGCCTGAACGGTGCTCTGGAAGATGATGTCCTGACCGCTGACGGTGATGGCGACCGAGCTGTCGTTGGGGTTGAGGACAACGGGATCGGCGAAGTCGATGTCGCCGTCGCTGGCGAGGGAACCGGCCTGGGCGGTCACGCTGCCGCGGAGGGTCGTCGTACCGCCGGAGTCGGTCGCGAGCCGCTTGAGGGCGGAGGTGGAGCCGACGTTGCCGCCGAAGACCGTTGCCCCGGAGGAGTTCACGGTGAGGGAGCGGGTGGTGCCGTCGGAGTTGACGGTCGAGAGGAAGTTGATGTCACCGGTCGTCGCATCGGCGATGGCGTCGGTCGTGAGGACCAGCGCGTCGTTGATGGTCTGGGTGCCGGTCGTGCGGATGTTGCCCGCGAGGCGGGTCGATCCGTCGGCGTTGGTCGTGAGGCTCGCGAGGCGCTGCGTGACCGTCGAGCCGCCGACGCCCGCGTTGAAGCGGGTGATGCCGGCGTTCTCGGTGTTCACCACGAGAGCGCGGTTGGTGGTGGAGTCGGAGACGACATCGTCGGCGAAGGTGACGTTGGTGCCGACGAGCGTCGGGCTGGTCGTCAGCGTGACGGCGTCGTTGAAGGTGAGGTCACCGGTAGCCGCGACCGTGGTCGCGCCCAGGACGACCGTGCCGTCCGCGTTGGTGGTGAGGCTGGCCAGCCGCTGGCCCGCCTGGCCGACGGTGCCGTCACCACCGACCACACCGCCGAAGGTCGTAACGCCCGAGCCGGACGTGTTCACGCTCAGGGCACGGGCCGTGCCGTTGGAGTCGATCGTCGAACCGAAGGTCACATCCTGGGCATTCACGATGGTCGCACCGCCAAGGACCAGAGTTCCGCCAAAGGTCACGTCGCCGCTCGCGGCGGAGAACGTCGCGTCCGCCGAGGTGGTCGCGTTGTCGGCGTAGCTCTGGGCACCCGAGGTGGACACATTGCCCGCGAAGGTCACGGTGCCGTCCGCGTTCGTGGTGAGCGAGGCGAGGGGCGAGGAACCGCCGATCGCGCCGCCGAAGGCCGTCGCGCCCGATCCGCTGGAGTTCACGACCAGGTTGCGGGCGATGCCGTCCGAGTTGATCGTGGAACCGAAGGTCGCATCCTGGCTGCTCACGGTGGTGTCGCCACCGAGCACCAGGGCCGAAGCGAAGGTGACATCGCCGGAGTTCGAGGTGAAGTCCACGTCGGCGGTGGTGGAAGCGGTCTCGTTGTAGGTCTGTGCACCGGTGGTGGTGACGTCGTCCGCGAACTCGACGGTGCCGTCGGCGTTCGTGGTCACACTGGAGAGGGCACTGTTCCCACCGACCGCGCCGCCGAAGCTGGTGTTGCCCGAGCCCGACGAGTTGGCGGTCAGCGAACGAGCGGTGCCATCGGAGTTGAGGGTGCGGGCGAAGGTGATCGCCTGGCCGTTGATGAGGGCGTCGGCGGCGAGGATGGTGTCGCCGTTGAAGATCACGTTGCCGCCCGCCGCGCTGTAGGTCGCGGTACCACCGGAGCTCGAGACCGTGGTGGTGCCGGTGTTGGTGGTGGCGTTGTTGGTGTAGGTCTGCCCGCCGGTGGTGCTCACGCTGCGGACCGTGATGTTCTGTCCGACCGCGGCGACCGAGGTCACCGCGCCGAGGTTGCCGATGTCGCCGTTGAACGTGACGTTGCCGCCTGCGGCCTGACCGGAGGCAAGGGCCTCGAAGCTGAGCGCCCCGGTGCCGTTCACGTCGCCGTTGAAGGTGATGTCGTCGCCCGAAGCGGTACCGACGGTGCGGACCGAGGTGCCGCCGCTGAAGGTGGAGTCGCCGTTGACGAGGAGGGAGCCGAGCTTCTCGTCGCCGACCGAGGACCCGCCGATGTTGCCGCCGAAGGTGATGGTGCCGGCGGTGCCGGATTCGATGGCGAGGTCGCGGTCGTTGGCGTTGCCGTCGGAGACGATTTCGTCGCCGAAGTCGATGTTGGCGCCCGCGGGGGCAGCGCCGCTGTTGGTGGTGTCGATCGAGACGTCACCGCTGATGATCACAACATCGTCAAAGGAGATGGTCTGACCGTTGGTCCTGACGTTGCCGCCGACGTTCACGCCGCCGCTGGCACCCAGGAAGGCGACGCTGTTGTCGAAGGCCACCGGGGCGGCGATGGTGATTCCACCGGTGCCCGTGGGGCTGCCGAAGCGGAGCTCGCTGAAGCCCGAGCCGATGAGGGAGAGCTCCGACGCGGTGATGTCCAGCACGGACGCCCCCGAGTCGGATGCCGCACCAATGCGCATCGCGGTCGCGTCGCTGACAGGCTGGAGCGCGAGCACCGGAGAGCCGGCGGCGGTGATCGCCCCGGCGAAGTTGATCTCCGTCGCACGCAGGGTTGTGTCACCCAGCACCGAGATGGTGTCGGTGAAGTCCAGCAGACCGTTGGTGGCGTCCGCGGCGGTCAGGATGACGGGCTCCGTGATGGTCAGGGCGCCGTTCACGAGCAGGCTGGCAGGGGAAATGGAGCTTCCGATGGAGATCGAACCCGCATTGAGGGTGAGGTAGGAGTTGTCGATCGTCGAGGTATCGAGTGCGCTCGTGAGCGAGATCGAACCCGTGGTCGAGGTCAGCGTGTACTGGGTCCGCTGTGCAGGGTCGTTCGACACGGAGAAGGGGCCACCGAACTGAGATGCCGCGGGGAGCGTGCTGTCAGACCAGTCGGCGGCGTGGGTCATCGAGAAGCTGTTGGGGTTGGAGCTAATGGAGGTGCCCGTGAAGATCGGGGTGCCCGTGACCGCATCGATGATGGCGAGGCCGGTGCCGTTGCCGGCGGTCATCGAAATGGTCGGGGCACCGATGCGGGCCGCGTTGAAGGTGAGGTTTCCTGTGCCATCGGTGCCGGCAGCGATGGTGACCGAGCCGTTATCCGAGCGGAAATCGCCCGCGAGGGTGACGTCGTCGCCGTGGTCGATCGTTGCGGAGTCGGTGCCCTGCACATCGCCGGCTGCGCCGCTGGTGTAGCTCGTGCCGGTGGAGGTGAAGGTGCTGGTGTTGATGGGGGCGTTGACATCGACCGAGCCGCCGGTGAGGCCGACGCTGTTGTCGCCGTCGATCTGTCCGTTGACGAGGATGAACGAAGTACCGGTGCCGGTCACGTCGTCGGCGGTGGTCAGGCCACCGAAGGTGAGCTGGGTCGCGGTCGCCTGAACGTCGCCCGTACCCGCGTCCACGTTGCCGTTGAGGGTGACGGAGGTCCCGCCCGAGATCACGATGTCCGCGTCCGCGGAGGTGAGGGTGCCGCCGTTGATGACGAAGACGCCACCAGTGGTGCTGGTGAGGTTGATACCCGCGCTGGTGGACTCCATCGGGGCCTGGATCGTGATGTTGTCGGAGGCGGTGAAGTCGATCTGACCCGCGTTCACGGGGGCCGTAGTCGCCGTGGTCACGTGCGCCGCGGAAGAGACGACCAGTGCCGTGGGAGCCGAGTTGGCCCCGACCGCGCCGCGGAAGATCACGTCGCCCAGACCCGCGACGATGGTCACGTCGCCGCTGGAGTCGAGGGTGCCGTTGAAGTCGACCGAATCGGAAATCGCACCGCCGACGGTGCGGAAGGTGACGTTGCCCTGGGTTGCCGAGGCGCCGTTGACAAGGAGCGAGCCGACGGCCTGATCGCCCGTGCCGCCGATGTCGTTGGTGAAGGTGGCCGTGCCGCCGGTGCCGACGCTGACGACCAGGTCGCGGTCGTTCACGTTGCCGTCGCCGATCACGAACTCGTTGAAGGTCACATCGCCGCCCGCGGCGACCGCGCCGGCGTTGGTGGTATCGATGGTGACGTCATCGCCCAGGCGAGACTCGTCGTTGATGATCACCGCGCCGCCGGCGGTGGTGATGTCCGCGTTGAGGAAGACCGACTCGGTGCTGTCGAGCAGGCCGGTGAAGGTGAACCCGCCGCCGGTGTTGACGATCGAGTCGGAGATCCCGGTCTGGCCGACGGTGATCGATCCGCCCGCGGGAGCGAGGAACCGCGTCGTCGAGTTGAAGGTGCTGCCGTTGATCGTGATGTCGTGCGTGCCGGTCGTGATTGTGCCGATGTCCACGCGCGTCACCGTGGACTGGATCGCGTCGAGGTCGGTCTGCGAGATGTCGAGCGTGCCCGCGCCGCCCGCGACGCCGATCGAGCTGGTCGCCAGGAGCGGACGCATCACCAGCACACCGGGGCCGGCCACCGTCGAGTTGCCCGCGCCCAGGTCGATGTCGTTCGACACCAGGTCGAGCGTGCCCGAGTTGAGGTTGATCGGGTTGCCATCCACCAGAGTGATCTCGGAGGAGCCGCCACCGGAAGTCACGACGCTGGTGCCCGAGACGGTCGTGGTGCCCGCGAAGCGGATGAAGCCGTTGGCGGTCGTGATGTCCGACTCGAGCTGGGTGGTGCCCGTGAAGCGGAACGAAGCGTCATCGGTGCCCGTCATCGTCCCCGCCACGCTCGTCGTGCCGCCGCCCGCGACGGAGAACTCCGCCGCGTCGCGGAACGTCGCCGTGGCAATCCCGATCGACTGACCAGTGGTGGGCGAGAACAGGAACGTCCCGAAGTCGTTGGTGATCGCCGCGAGATCCGCGTCGGTGAAATCCAACACCGTCGCGCCGCTGTCCGCGGCCCCGCCGATGAGCGTGTCCCCGGTGCTGCTGATCGTCAGCAGCGAACCGCCGCCCGTGGAGCTGAACGAGTCGGCCCCGGCGGTCAGGTTGACCTCTTCGGCCGAGATGGTCAGGTCGTTGCCGTTGATGTCGGTGTTGCCGTTGAACGTCACCGTACCCGCCGCGGTAAGGGACGTGCTGGCGTTGACCGTCAGGTCCGCGAAGTTGATGTCCTCCACCACCGAGCCGACGCCGCCGCCGTTGGCGGTGACCGACGCGAAGATCGCGGCGGGGGCCTGGAAGTCAAAGCCGGTGCCGGTGAGAGCCCCGTTCACGGTGACGGTACCGCTGCCGATGAACGTCGTGTCGCTCCCGATCGTGCCGGTGTCGACGTTGATGGCGCCGGTGCCGTCGCCGCGGCCGATGACGATGTCACCAACAGAGGACGCCAGAGCGCTGAAGGTGGTCGAGGTCAGCTGGAGCGTCCCGCCCGCGCCGAAGAGTCCGACGCCGCCGCTCGCGAGTCCGGGCTGGAAGCCGATCGCCGAACCGCTGCCGCCGGTCACGGAGTTTGCACCCCCGCTGAGGTCGATGGTGTCGGCCTGCAGGCTCAGGGTGTTCACACCCAAGGCCACGGTGTCCGCGAACTCAATCAAGGACGTGCCCGCGACAACCGGCACGTTGGCCGTCACCGTCACGGGGTTGTTGAACACGATCTGCTGGTTCGCGGTAGAAACCTGGCCGCCCAGGTCAGTGCCGGCGTTAAAGGTGACGCTCGCGTTGCCCGTGCCGGTGACCGCCGCGTCCACGACGATTGAGCCGGTTCCGGCTTCGAAGGCCACCGGATCGGCAAAGGAAACCGCGTTCTCGATCGTGGTGCTGGCGGTGTGCGCCGCGCCGCCGATCGTGATCCCGCTGAAGCCGTCGGCGATCTGCGCGATCTCCGCCGTGGTCAGGTCGAGGCGGCCCGCGGTAGCGGTGCCACCGAGGACGGTCGCCGTGGCCACGTTGTTGGTGCGGATGGTCAGGGCACCGGTGCCGCTGAGCGTGTTGGCGAGGTCGACCTCACCGCCGACGAGCGCGAGGTCGTTGGCACCCGCGTTGAAGGTCGAGTTGATCAGCACACTGCCGTCGCCCGCGTTGATGGTGGAGGACGCGGTGGTCACGGTCGCGGCATCGAAGCGGACGAACGCGGCGGAGTTGCCGCCGGTCACGGTGATGTTGCCGCCGAGGCTCGCGGTGCCGATGAAACGGACGGCGCCGTTGTTGGTCGTGATGGAACCGATGGTCGTGGGACCATTGAACACGAAGGAGGCGTTGTCGGTGCCGGTCAGCGAGCCGCCGCTGATGGAACCGGTTCCGGAGGTGCGGAACGTGGCCGCGTCACGCATCGAGAGACCATTGGTCAACGTGAGGGTCGAGGTCTGGGTCGTCGAGCCGAGGGTGAACGTGCCGAAGTTGTTCGCGAAGGCGTCGAGGTCTTCGCCCGCGCCCGCGGTGATGTCCAACTCGCCGGCGTTGTCGGTCGCGTTGCCCACGTTCATCACGGTCGCGTTCTGGCCGGGCTGCAGCACCACGCCGGCGGATCCGCCGCCGGTCACGCTGCCGTCGCCACCGTCGAAGTCGATTTCGTCCGCCGTGACGGTGAACGCGTTGTTTGCGAGGCCCAGCGTGGAGTTGAAGTCCACCAGCGCGGAGCCCGCGTTGACCGTGGCGGTCGCGCCCACCGTTGTGGCCGCGTTGAAGGTCACATTCTGGTTCGCCGTCGTGATGTTCGCGGAAATCGTCGTGGGGCCGTCGAACGTGAAGGACGAGTTGCCGGTGCCCGTGAGCGCGTTGCTGACGGCGATGGTGCCCGTGCCGGTATCGAAGGTCACCGGATCAGCGAAGCTGGCCGCGCCGCCGATGGTGGTGTTCGCCGTCTGACCGCTGCGGCCGATCGTGATGCCGCTGAACCCGTCGGCGATGAAGGCAAGCTCCGCCGCCGTCAGGTCGAGCTGACCGCCCGCCGCGGTACCCGCGACGACGATCGGCGTCGCGACGTTGCTGGTGGCGATCGTGAGGGCATCGGTGCCGCTGAGCGAACCCGCGAGGTCGACTTCGCCCGCGCGGATGACCAGCGGGTTCGCGCCTGCGCCGAAGGTCGAGTTGATGATCGTGGTGCCGTCGCCGTTGTCGATCGTGACCGCCGCGCCCGTCGTGGTCGCGCCGTCGAAGCGGACGAACGAGGCCGAGTTGCCGCCGGTGATCGTGATGTCGCCGTTGAGCAGCGCGGTCGAGGTGAACCGCACCGCGCCGTTGTTCGTCGTGATCGCCCCGATGGTCGTCGGGCCGCTGAAGACAAACGACGCGTTGTCGGTGCCCGTCAGCGCACCGCCCGAGATCGAGCCGCCAACGGCCGTGCGGAAGGTCGCCGCGTCACGCAGCGAAAGCCCGCTCGTCAGGTTCATCGCCGCCGTCTGCGTCGTTGAGCCGAAGACAAAGACGCCGAAGTTGTTGGTGAAGGCCGCGATGTCCTCGCCCGCACCAGCGGTCAGGTCGAGCTGGCCCGCGTTGTTCGAGGCGTTGCCGACATTGACGACCGTCGAGTTCTGACCGGGCTGAAGCACCGCCGTCGCACCCGAACCCGTCACGCTGTCGTCACCGCCGTTGAAGTCGATCTCGTCCGCCGAAACCGTGAACGTCGTGCCGCCCAGAGCGAGCGTGGAGTTGAAATCAACGGATCCCGAACCCGCCGTCACCGCGCGGTTGCCCGAGAGGGTGGTCGCGCCGTTGAAAGTCACGTTCTGGTTCGCCGTGACGATGTCCGCACCGATCGTCGTCGCGCCGCCAAAGGTGAACGACGCGTCGCCCGTGCCCGTCAGCGCGTTGCTGACGAGGATCGAGCCCGTGTCCGTGTCGAACGTCACCGGGTCGGCGAAGCTCACCGCGCCGCCGATGGTCGTGTTCGCAGTCTGCGCGTTGCTGCCGATCGTGATCCCGCTGAAGCCGCTGATGAAGGCGACCTCCGCCGCGGAAAGATCGAGCTGCCCCGCCGCCGGTGTGCCCGCGACCACGATGGCCATGGCCGGGTCGCTGGTGCGGATGCCCAGGGTGCTCGAGCCCGTCAGCGCGTTGCTGATGGCGACCTCGCCCGCAACCAGATTGAGGGCGTTCGCGCCCGCGCCGAACGTCGAACCGATGGTGATCACGCCGTCGCCCGTGTCGATCGTCACCGGACCGGTCGTCGTGGTCGCGCCGTCAAACTGCACGAACGAGGCCGAGTTGCCGCCCGTCACCGTAATGTCGCCGCCGAGCGACGCCGTGCTCTGGAACCGCACCGCGCCGTTGTTCGTCGTGATCGCGCCGATCGTCGTCGGCCCATTGAACACAAACGACGCGTTGCCCGTGCCCGTCAGCGTGCCGCCGGAGATCGCACCGGTAACCGAGGTCCGGAAGGTCGCCGGGTCGCTCAGCGAGAGCCCATTGGTCAGCGTGAGCGTCGACGTCTGCGCCGTTGAACCAAAGACGTAGCTGCCGAAATCGCCCGTGATCGCGGCCAAGTCCTGCCCCGCGCCCGCTCTCAGGTCCAGTTCGCCCGCGTTGTCCGCCGCGTTGCCCACGTTCACAGGCGTCGTCGCCTGTCCGGGCTGCAGCACGAGCGTGGCTGTGCCGCCACCGGTCACGCTGTTGTCGCCGCCGTCGAACTCGATCTCGTCCGCGCTCACCGTAAAGGTGGTATTGCCCAGCGCGATGTTCCCGTTGAAATCGACCGTCCCCGCCCCCGCCGTGATCGTCCGGTTCCCTGAAGCCGTCACGTCACCCGCGAAGCTCACGTCACCGTCGATCGTCGCGTCAACGCCGACCGTGTTGATGTTGCCGCCGAGGGTCACCGAACCGGTGCCGCTCTGCGAGAACCCGCCCACCGCGGTCACGGTGCCCTGCAAGTTGAGCGAACCCGCGTTGTCGATCGTGATGCTCACGCTGCCGTCGCCCACCGCGTCGTCCGTCGTCGTGATCGCCGCGGCGGTCACCGAGTCAGCGCTGATCGTGATGTTCGTGTGGTTCACGGCCGCGAGCGTCCCCGAGAAGGTCGCGCTCGTCCCCGCGATCACGGTGATGTCGTTCGACGTGATCGCGTCCGTGGTCACCGTGTCCGCACTCGACACCGTGAAACCACCCAAGGGGTCTGCACCGGAGCCCGCAGCGCCGTTCACGACCACCGTGCCGCCCGTGCCCGCGATCAGCGTCAACCCCTGGGCCGAGCCCACGCTCGTGACGCCGTTCAGCGTGATGTTCGCGCCGGCCGCCGTGCCGCCACCGTTGGTCGTGTCGATCTGGAACCCCGCGTCGATCTCCACGGTGTTGTTCAGCGTCACCGCGCCGCCGTCGGTTGTGATGCTCGCCGTGCCGCCCGCCGTGATCCCGCTCGGAGCCGTAACGCCCACCGTGCTGCTCGCGACGATCGGCGCATTGAGCGAAACCCCGGCCGTCGCCGTCAGCGTGACGGTCGACGCATCCAAAACCGTGCCCGCGTTGATGTTCACGCCGGTGATGGTCAGCGAACCGCCGTTGTTGTCGATCGTCTGACCCGAGAAGTTCACGTCGCCCGCCGCGGTGTTCGGGTCTTCGGCCGACTGGGCCGCGTCGTTGGCCGTCAGCACCACGTTCAGGTCGTTCACCGTCGCGCTGATACCCGCGTTGAGCTGGATCGTGCCCGCCGCCAGCAGCGTCAGCGTCGCGTCGTTGCCGCCGCCCTTCGTGATCGCGGCATCCACCGTGATGTTGCCGTCCTGACTACCGCCCGAGTCGCTGGTCGTGATGATCACGTCACGCCCGGCGCTGAGTTCGCTGTTGATCGTCGCCACGTCCGCGATCGCGTCGTCGGCGGTCGGCGTAAACGTCGACGGGTCGCTGCCCGCGAACGCGCCACCGGTCGTCGCAACCGCGTCGATCGTCACGTTCCGCGGATCGATGAGCCACGTGCCCCGTTCGCCGGTATCGATCGAGTTGGGCGCGAACACGCCACTGCCCTTGCTCGATGTCTCGACCAGGCCACCCTTGCCGTCGCCCGCGCTCTTGGTCGTCACGTTGCCGTAGAAACGGGTGGTTTCGTCCGACCAGACCACGACCTGACCGCCGTCGCCGTTGCCCGTCGCGTCCGCCCGGATCGTCGTCTCGTTGTTGATCGCCGTGACTTCCGCGCGGCGCAGGTCGCCCTCGCCACGCAGGCCGCCGCCGATGTTCACCTGGCCGCCGCCGGTCGCGCCCGAAGCGTCGATCGTCGCGCCGAACGCGCCGACCTTCTGCCCCGTCACCTCGATCGATCCACCCTTCCCGGTCGCGCTCGACGCGTCCAGCCGGCCTTCAACCGACACGATCCCCGTGCCCTGACCCTGCACCTGGATGTCCCGCCCACGGATCGTCCCGCTCGAGCGCACGGCCATCGAGTACACGTCGCCCGCCGCCACCACCACCGCGCCACCACGCGCATCGACCGTGCCGGTGTTCTCCACCGCCGCCGAACCCGCCGGTGCCGCGCCGCCCGCGTTGCCGCTCAGCCGCACGAACACGTTGCCGTCGCGTTTGCCGATCAACGCCTCCTCCGCCGAGCCCATTATCACCGTGCCCTGAGGGGCCACGATCGTCCCGGCGTTGCGCACGTGCGAACCGATCAGCGCCGCGAACCCGCCGCTGATCTGGCCCTCGTTCACCACCGAGCCGGTCACATTGCTGAACCGATCGATCCCGCGCACGAAGTCCTGGTCGCTCATCCGGCCCGCCGCGACCACCAGGCCGCCGACGTCCACCACCGAGTTCCGCCCGAAGAACACGCCCGCCGGGTTGATGAAGTACACCCTGCCGTTCGCCGACAGGTTGCCGTCGATCCGCGTCGGAGCCGCCGTCGTGATCCGGTTCAGCACCCGCGCCGACGCGCTGGGCTGCAGGAACCGCACCGACTCCCCGGCGCCCACATCGAACGACCGGTAGTTGATGATCGCCCGGTCACTCGCGCGGATCAGCGTCGTCGCGCCGTCCCGCGTGATGTTCACGTTGCCCCGCACCACCTGCTCGCCCTCGGGCCCCGCGAACGCAGGCACGCACGCCGCGGCGACCAGCGCACCGGCCATCACGCGCGACCACCCACGCCCCCACTCCCCGCGCTCAAACCCGCACGCGGCCGATACCAGGCCCGCCGCCGTTCCAAAGCCGTTCGCCCAGCGACCGGACCCACTCTTGCCATTGCCCGTGGTCTTCATCTTGGAGCCCCTGAACATCGTGTTCCCCTCTTCCAAAGCCGTGTTCGTTCCCACGGCGATCATCTTCAGTTTCCGACGCCCGATCCCTGTTCGCGGCACCGCCGCGAACACCTTCCCAACTCAGTACAACACCGTCGCCGACAGGTGCACCTCGGTGTCCCCGTCGTCGTAGTTCGATTCGGTCTCGTCCACCGGGTTGAGCACCAGACCCCAGTCCAGGCGTGCCGTGAAGTTGCGCTTCACCTGCAACTCGATGCCCACACCCGCACCCACCAGCGTGTCGTACGCGTCCTCGCCCACCTGGCGCTTCGCCGTGTACACGCTCGCCGTGTCCAGGAACCCACGCAGAATCAGGTCCCAGTCCGTACGGCCAAACTCTGTCTGCGGCGCCCACCGGAAGTCCTGTCCGAACATCCCCATCTGCCGCTTCCCGATCGAACCCGGGTCCGAAATCTCAAGCGCCCGGGGCACGTGGAACCGGTACTCGATCGACCCGATCAGCACCGTGTCGCCCGCCGTCGCCGACTCCGGGTACCCACGAACCGAGAAGAACCCGCCCGCAACCTCCTGCTCCATCGGGGGCAACCGCTCGCCCGGGGAGTACTGCCCGCGGAACGTGATCGCGATCTCGTGCGCCAGCGACTTCGCGCCCTCGCTCGACTCGCCACGCCACCCCGCGCCGTTGAGCAACGGCTCCAGGAAGAAGCTGTGCTCAAACTCCCACTTGAACAGCGTCCAGAACTCGTCCACCCGCGCCCGGCCCAGCAGGTCCCGGTCCGCCTCTTCGTCCACCCACTCGTTGATGTTCGTCTCGATGCTGATGCTGCCCAGCGTCGTCATCTCTTCCGTGAATCGCTCCGCCCTCACCCCGATGTACGGGAGCAGGAACTGCCCCTCGCCCTCAACCGAGATCGGCTGCGTCTGCTCGATCGAAGTGTCCAGCCACCGGACCCCGCCGAACACATCCACGAAGAGGTTCTTGTGCTGGAACACGTTCCCCGCGATCTCCGCGCCCAGCGTCGTGCTTTCGCCGCTGAACTCGCTGAAATCGTCCTGGCCCAGCTCCGACGCATCGAACATCGACCACGACGCGTACGGCTTGATCCACACGCGGTCCGAAATCACCGGGAACTGATACGACGCCGTCACCGCGTGCGACGCGTCAAAGTTCCCCGTGATGTAGTCCACCCGCAGGATGTCGTCGTTGCCCGTCAACTGGTTGTGCACAAACCCGAACCGCTCACGAAGAACGCTCGTCGCCTCCGTGCCCGTGTTCGAGATCTGTGCATACAGCGACCACGGCTTGTTCTCCGCCACGAGATAGTCCAGGTTCACTTCCCCGTCCTTCTCGCCCGGGGCCAACGCCGCGTCCACTCGCCGACCCGGATGCCGGTTCAACGCGAACAAATAGTCGTCCAGCCTGCGGCTGTTGATCAGGTCTCCCCCGGCCAGCGGCGACTGCCGACGAATCCGGTCGTGCACCGGGTCCATCGCGTTCACCTTCTCCTCCGCCGACTCCAGACGATCCCCTCGCGCGATCGTCCGAACACCGTTCTCCGCGATCACCCCCGCCACCACCACCAGCTTCATCTCCGTCACACCCTCACGCATGTCCCGGTGCGACGTATCCGTCGACAGATCCGGCAACATCACGTAGCACGCGATCACCCCCTGCGCGTTCATCTCCCGCACAATCGCCCCGCCCACCGCCGCGAGACCCGACCAATAGAAGTTCCCGCCCCCGCCCTCCGCCAAGTCCCGCAGCCGCATCTTCACCGTCGAACGCCCCTCGCCCGGCTTCGCGTACCCACCCGGCAACACCGCCAACTCCACCTCGGCGCTCATCAACGAATCCACAGAGGGCTGGTTCGGATGCGCCGACGCGTAATCGATCAGAAACTTCGACACCGGGTACACCGACCCGTCATCCGTCGCCGTCGCTTCTGGCTGCGCACCCCCGCTCGCCGCAGCCGCATCACCCGCCGCGCCCTCCGGTTGCGCCGCAGCAGCCGGTGCAGCGGGCGCCGCCGGTTGAACCGCGTTCACATCCATCGGCTCCTGCGCCTGCCCCCACGCCGCAGTGCCCCCAGCCAGCAGGCTCACCAACGCCGCCGTCCACGCGCCTCGAACCTTCCGGCCGCCACGAACGTCGATGAAAGTCGTCATCCCCAGTCCCTTCATGAATCGCTAAGGCCCGCACGCACCAGGCCGCTATCAGTTGTTCCGTCCCCACAACGCGCCCCGCGGCACGCCGACATACCAAGACCCCCGCCGCGCTCCCGCGGAACTCCGCCCGAGAATATCGCCCGGGCTTCCACAGGCTAGCCAACCCCAAGCCATGGGGTCAAGCTACCCGGGGGTTTACCTACCCCCCACTTGCCAACAACTTCGCTCCCTTGATCGCCTCCGTCACCTTCCCCCGGTCGAGCACCCGCGGGCCCGCCGGTGCCTTCATCGAGAACGCCAACCTGAACCCCACATCCGCGAATCCCGCCGTCTGGTTCCTCACCGCCCCCGGCTCGTCCCACTTCAGACTCCCCGGCGACAACGCCGACCCACCCACCACCACCGCGATCGTCCGTTCCTTCGCCAACCCCTCGGGCGCCGTCTTCTCGATCTTCTCGACCTCCGCCATCCCCGGCAGCACGTACTCCGCCACGTTCCCCCTCAGGTGCTTGAACACCTTCCCGCCCCCAGAATCCACCCGGTCAAACCACACCACCCCGTCGTTCCCGCCCGTCGCCGGTGCCTTGTCCTCTTTCTCCGCCGGCTTCGACACGTACGCGTCACCCGTCACCACGTCCGGTGAGCCCGCCGCGTCCGATGCCGCCTTCCACGCCCCGTCCCGCAGGTTCCCTTCCGTCCCCCCACCTTCCTGCTGAACCGCCGCCTTCCACTCATCCACCGTCGGCAACCGACACCCCGCCGATCGCGCCAGCAGCATCGCCCCAGGCGCACCCACATACTGCAGCGGCACATCCCAGCTCGGCACCTTCACCGTTCCAAGAGAGGCACCCGCCAACCCGGCCGGCGCTCCCTTGATCCAACTTCCGCTCGGCGCAAGCTCGTTCCCCGGCTCCGCACCCAGCCAGATCCAGCTCCGCGGGCCGCGACGCTGGTCCATCGAGTCGCTCACAGCCGTATACCCCATCACCGACCCGAGCTTCGCCACCTGCTCCTTCGCCTTCGGAATCAACGACGCCGCAACCCGCACCGAGACCTCCGTCGTCGACACCATCGCCCGCTGATCTTCCGCCGCCGCAACCGCTCGGAACTCAACCCGCGCCGGTGCCCCCCCTGCCGACGGCCCCACGTACACCGCCCGCTCCTCATCCCCCTGCTCAAGCCGCCACCCCGCCGCGGCCGGCCCGAGCGTCGCCATATCCGGCTTGTGCTCGATGGGCTTGATCGCCTTCAAGGCCTCAACAACCGGCGCAACCGCCTGCTGGGACGGCCCTTCCAACGCCTCCGCCGCCGCCAGGAAGGCATCCATCGCCCCCACCACATCCGCACCCTCGTCCCCCGCCGCACGCTTCAGCGCCACCAGCGTCTGGTTCGCCTTCACCCACGCCGGAGCCTCAACCTTCGCGCCAGTCCCAGCCTCGAGGGCCTTCGCCGCGCCATCCAACGCCGCCAGCCCCGCCTCTGTGCCCCCCAGCCGACCCGCGGCACGCTGCCACATCCGACCCGCTGCCGCCTGCACCGCGCTCGACACCTTGGTCGCCCGCGCCGGGTCCTTCACGGCCGCCACCGCACCGGCCACCTGCTTCGAAGCAAGATCCGCCGCCTGCGCCAGTCCCGCCTCGTCCGTCGGCCACTCGAGCGCACCCAGCCGCGCAAACGCCGCCGTCACCTCCGCACCGGCTCCATCACGCACCCGCGCGATCAGCCCCGGGATGTCCGTGGACTCCGGAATCTCCCCCAGACTCTCCGCGCTCGCGATCACGCCCGCCACCGCCGGCGCGATCTCCTCGTACCCCGGCGCACCCTTCAGCCTCGTCGCCATCACCTCCAGCGTGGAGCCGCCGGGTCCCTGTTCACCCGGCCCGTACCCCTCCGCGAGCATCCCCGCCAACGGGCCCGCCAACGCCGCGCTCTCCTTCGCCCGCTGCGTCCACCCACTGAACCCCGTCGCGGCTTCCTTCGCCTTCGCCGTGTCGCCCCCGGCGAACGCCGCCGCCGCCTGCGCGATCGCCCCATCCCGCTTCTGCGCGACCAGCGCCGCGAGCTTCGCCTGATCGACCCCCGGTCCCGCCTCAACGCCCTTGGCCAACTCCGCCGCGATCGCCCCGGCATCCTGCTCAGCCGCTTCGAGCGCGCGCACCACAGCCGGCGGACCGATGCTGGGATCAATCAACTCGACGCGCTTCTTCCACGCCTCCGCCATCGGCCCCGTTGCGACCCTCGACTTCCCGTCCTCGATCACCGCTCGTGCCCGCTGGGTCAAGCCCGCGTCCAACCCATCCACGGATCGTTCGACCTCCGAAACCTTCTGGTCCAGGGCCTTCATCCCCGAGACAATCGCGAGTTCCTTCGCCGGGTAGTCGAGCGTGCGGAACTCCTCCCACTTCGCCATCGCGTCGCGGAAGGCCTGCTCCACACCCCGGGCCGCCTCCGCCGCGGGCTCGTCAAACGCCGACCGCAACCCCTCGAACTTCGCCTGAGCGGCCTCGAGCTTCGCGGGCGCGCCCCAGTCCTTGCGCGGATCCCCCGAGGCGTACGCCTTCGGCGTCACCTTGGGCATCGGCTCCGCAGGCTTGGATTCCGCGGCAACCGCGGGCTTCGACGGTGGCTCGACCTTCGGGGCCGCACCAGCGTCGGTCTTGGGTTCGGTCTTGGGCTCGGTCTTGGGTTCTGCCTTGGGTTCTGCCTTGGGCTTCTCGACCTTCGGACTTTCCGTCTTGGGCTCTTTGGCGACCGGTTCCTTGGGCGCCACCTCTCCGCCCGCCTCCTCCTTCTTGCCGCCACCCGAAAGGGCGACACCCGCGATCACCGCGCCCACGACCGCAACACCCCCGATGATCGCCCACTTCATCTTGGACGACCCGCCCTCGGACGACCGCTCCTGGCTCGTCGACGGCGTCGGACGCGCAGGGCCCTTCGCCCCCGTTCTCCACTGGGCCTGCTTCGACCGCACGGAGAGCGCAAAGTCTGGATCGATCGTGTACGGCACGTCGGTCGCCAGGCCCATGCCCTTCTCCGACGCCCGCACGCAGAACACATGCCCAACCCCAGGCTCACCCACCAGCACGTCCACAAACCGCGTGTCCGTCGGCTCCATCGTCAGCACCGGCGTCGCCGGGTCGATCACCTGGTCAAGCAGCGCGGTCCACGCCCGCGCAGGCTCCCCGATTCCGTCAAAGCACCGCGGCACGCGCAGATGTTGGGCCTTGCTCTCCGCACCGCCCGCGCGGGTTCGTGCGCCGAGCGTGGAGGTCTTGCGGAACGGTTGCAACTCCCGCTCCATCTCGTACATCACCCGCTCGAAGCCCTGGCTCGGATCGCCCGCGGGATTGAGCCCCGGATGATCCACAAGCGCGCGCAGGAGCGCGGAGTCGTCGCCCACCGAACTCGCACCGCCACCCGACTCGAGCTGCCGCTGGGCCTCGCCGATCGCCAACCGCACAAGCTCCGCCGACGCCGTCTGCGTGACCTTGCGTTCAACCTCTTCCAACCGGGGCAGGATCGCCGCGAAGGCCGGGCCCGGCGCCGCGCCCTCGATCTGGGCGCACACGATCATCGGGTACTTCGCCCGCCCCTTGCCGTCCTTGCTGGACCACATGCGCCCAACGAGCCAGCTCCCGCCGATCCGCCAGAAGAACTGATGCCTGAAGGCCGGGAGGCGCTTCTCGTCATCAAGACGGTCCCACGCGCCGGAGTCGATGTTCCCCGCGATGCCATCCGTGTACAGCACCCGCCGCGCCCACACCAGCTCGGAGCTCGTGAGACCGATCTCCTCGATGTGGTCATCCCATCCGGGGTGTTTCCCGAACGCCGCGACGTGGACCCGCTGGGCCTTGTCCTTCAGGATGGTCGTAGCCAAGCCAACACTCCCGAGAGCGAACCACACCCACACGCCAACACCGATCGCCCTTGTCGCTCCTGCGGGCAACCGGACGCGGGCACTCCCTGCCCGCGCACCTACACGCTCACGGCCACTCGGTCGCCGCCGGCCACTTGTCGAGGCCGATCACGCCCTTGTCGGTCTTCACCTGCATCCGCAGCCACACCTTGTTCGTCCCCGCCTTCAGCGGGAACTCGATCCAGCCGGCCTGACCCCACTCGCCCTCCGAGACCGCCTCACCGCTGGTGAGCATCTCGTGGAGCAGCGGCCACGCCGGGTTCAGCGGGATCGTCGCGATGATCTCCTGCTGGCCCGCGTTGCCCTCGTTGTAGAACTGAATCTCGTACGAGCCGTTGGGCACGAGCGTGGTCCGCTCCTTCAGCAGGTCCTCGCCCACCTTGCCCGCGCCGATACCCGCGCGAGCCTGCCCCTTGTCCACCACCCGCACGTAGTTCGCCCGGTTCCACACGTTCTCGCCGCGATCGGTCGAGAACGTCACGTCGCCGGTGAACATGATCTTCACGTTCGAACTCGACAACGCCACGCACAACTCGCCCACCCGGCGGGCCCAGTCCTGCGTCGCCTTGTCCTTGATCGCGCCCTGCCCGGTGATCGCCTGCAGCTGCGCCGACAGATCCGTTCCCACGCACGAGAAGTCGTACTCGTTGCCGCCGCGCGCAACCGCCGCCTGCGCAACCCGCTTCGCGTCTTCCTCCAGCGGCTTGAGTTCCGCGAGCGGCACAACCGCCCCGACCTCACCGCCGCTCTTGGCCGCCAGGTACAGCGGACTCCCACGCTTCCCACCCAGCCGTGCCAGCGCCTGACCCACGTCGCCTGACGTGGCGTTCGCCAGCGCAGCCGTGCAGCGGCTCGCGAGGTCGTCCCAGTAAAGGACCCGCTCGCCGACCATCACGTGGTAGTACTGGTCGCACCCGGTCTTCGCTCCGGCCTGACCCGCACGGAACGCCGTCAAGAGTCTCTCGGCCGCCGCCGAAGCCGTAGGCGTCTGCGCCAGCTGGTTCCAGGCGTTGTGCGTCGCCCGCGCACGGCCTTCGAACCCGTCATCGCTCAATCCCTTGAACGCCTTCTCGATCTCCTTCTTCGCGTCCACGAACGAACGCTCCTTCTGGAGCTCCGCAGGGATCGCTTCCATCGCGCCGATCCCGCCCGACGTACCCCCGCCCGTTCCCACCAGAATGTCCCGGAGCCGCTTGAGCGGCAGATTCACCTCCGACACCACCGCCGGGAACGCGCCCTTCACCGCCATCCACTCCCGGGGAAGCTTCGCCGGCAACGCCCGCTCGGTCGCCTGGTTCCGCCAGTACTCCGAGTACGCCGCCACGTACCCCTTCACCGCGTCCTCCGCGGTTCGGTACGACTCGCCCGTCAACTGCTCCGCACCCAGCACCGGGTCGCTCGCCTTCGAGTCCAGCATCATCCGCACCCGATCCCAGTTCGACAGCCACCTCGCCGCGCCCTGCGGGTGATACTCCGCCGCGAAATCCTCGCCTTCCGTGAAGGACGACAGCGGCAACGCCGGCTGCGAATACCGATCCATCTGCTTCGCGTCTATCCCCGCCTGCGCAATCGCCGTAACCCGAGCCCGAGCCTCCTCGGTCCTCTTCGGGCTCGCGCCGATGTACTGCCGAAGGTGCTCGTGCACCAGACGCGCACGCGCCAGACCCACCGCCTTGTCCGAACCACGGATCGCGCGATCATGCGCCGCCGCGTTCGCCGCCCCCTCCGCGATGTTCAGCGCCTTCAGCGAACCAGCCTCCGCCTTCCACGACGAATGCCCGCTCACCTTCTCACGCGCCACATCCCGGGCCTTGTCCACCCGCGCCAGCCGGTCCTCGATCGTCACGAACTCCG
>JBIKMF010000027.1:0-20037 GCA_044359425.1 Phycisphaerales bacterium | reverse complement strand
AGCTTCATTTCAAACGAGGCGGACGGGACTCGAACCCGCAACCACCGGATCGACAGTCCGGTACTCTAACCAATTGAGCTACCGCCCCGTTGTCTGCCACCGTCGGTTTCCCGCCGGTGCCCCCGTGTCGCGCGGGGGAAGAGAATGTATTCACCAGACGCCAACAGTCAAGTCCGATCGCGAGCTCTTGTGCACGCTCCCGGCCCGACGATCGCCCGATTCTCGGGCCTCACTTCGCCGGCGTCTTCAACTCGATCCGCGTCGGGTCCTGAAGGCCGAACGGGCTGCCGTCCTTGCCGACCTTGGTCGCGGCGGTCCACATCACGGCGCACGCCGCGATCAGGAACCCCGTCGCGAACACCGCGAGGGCTGTGTACACGTCCGGGCTCGAGCCCCGACGCATCTTCGCACCTGGCATCTGCATGCCGAACTGGCTCATGGGTAACTCCGTTCTTGGTGGGAAGTGGGGGGCTTACTGGAAGCGGCTCTGGATCTTGTCGCCGGCCTCGGTCTTCTTGCCGGTGTTCAGATCGTCAAACTTCGCCACGGAGTGCTTCAGGTCCGTCGAGATCACGACCAGGTTGCCGATGAACTCGCCGTTGCGGTGCACACCGAAACGCATGTTCTTCGCCACGCGATCGTTGCTCCCGATGTTGATCTTCACAAGCGTCCCGCCCGTGGCGGTGTCCTGGGCGACCTCATCAACCGCGCCGTAGATGATCGGCCCGGCGTACGTGAAGGGCTGCGAGCCCGCGGTCGTCGTCTCACCACCCGAACGAGCCACTTCCGACGAGCGGCGGAACTCGGTGAGCTCCTCCTGCAACGCGCGGTAGTTCTGCTCCAGAACTTCCTTCTGGCTCTCCAGGTCGCTCATCCGGTCTTCCATGTCCAGCGCGGCCTTCCGGCTGTTGAACTCGCTCGTCCGAAGCTTGCGAACCTCGTCCGTGTACGACGAGATCAGCGAGGCCTGCGTCTTCACCGTCTCGCCAAGCTCCGCGATCTTCGACTCGATCGCCTGACGGGCCGCCTCGGCCCGGCTCTTGTCCGCTTCCAGCTGAACCTTCTCGTTCTTCAGCTCAACCAGCTGGCCTTCCAGCTCCGCGTTCCGGCGGCTCAGCTCCGCACCAGTCGCGTTCTCCGTGATCTGCCCGCTGCTCAGCTTCGCCTGCAGCTCGCCGATCTTCGCATCCTGCGACTGGCTCAACGCCTGCAGCGACGTGTAGTTCGACAACACCCGATCCGTGTTCACCGCGTACGCGATCACGAGGGACGAAAGGGCCACGCTCAGCAACGCGGCGATGACGATGAAGGTCTTGGTCAGGACGTGCACGCTTCGGCTCCTCTGTGGGGGACTCGGGGCCCCTCTCGCTCAACTACCTTCCAACGCCGCAATCCTCGCGGCATCGGAGAAAACTCCATTCGCTCGGGCCCGACACTCGGTTCGGACCATCACCCAAAGGTCGTTCCAATCGCCCCGGTTCCCCGAAGCTCAACTTCCCGACCCGTGGAGGGCAACAGCATAGCGACTCTCGCGACCGTTTGCACAACTCCACGCCCCGCCCAACTGTACCAAACAAAACACTACTTGTCCAGCGCCCGCAAAATCCCATCCGCCGCCGCCACCCGGACCATCGCCTCCGGGTCTACCAGCATCTCCGCCAGCCGGTTCAGCCCGTAGTTCCCACCCATCATCCCGTACGCGTGCGCCACCTGCGCCCGGACCGGCCCCTCCGTCGACCCCGCGTACTGGTCCGGGATGAACTGGCCCCCCTTCAGCCCCATCGCCATCAGCGAGGCAGCCACCGCCAGCCGAACCTCCGCCGGGTGCATGTTCCCCTGCTGATCCTTGTGCTCCGACAGATACACCAACTGATCGATCGACTTCCGGTCATTCACCTGCCCCAGGATTTGCGCCGCCAATGCCGCGGCCTCCAGTTCCTCCGGCCTGCTCGGATACAACGCCGCCCGCACCCCGGTCCGCTGCTCGTCGTCCCCCAGCTTGATCAACGCCTCCGCCACTTGCAACTGAAAGATCTTCGCCTGCTCCGGCGTCGCGTTCGCCGGCGTCTCCCGCATCGCTTGCCGAAGCAGCGGCTTGCTCGTCGTGTTCCGCAGCTCGCCCAGGATGAACGCCGCCTGACTCCGCGCCGCGATCGATCCATCCGTCAGCAGCGTGTCCGCCAGCGGCGTCTGATCCACCGGCCGGTTGTTCACCGCCAAGGCGAAAATCGCGCTGATCCGCACGAACACCGACGAATCGTCCAGCAGCGACCGCGTCCGCTCCGCCAGGTCCTTGATCTTCCCCTTCCCCACCGTCATCGCCGACACCGCACGCACCCCGGTGTTCGGATCCGTCAGCCCACGCTCGATCACGCTCCGCAGCCGCGACGGTGAGCGCCCCGCGGCTTCCACCGCATTCGCCCGCACCACAGGATCCGCGGCCCGCGCCAGTTCTTCGATCGTCGCGATCGCCTGCTCACGCAACGACGACGCCACCACGGGCCGCGAATAGTCCGCCCCCTGCGTGCCGCCCTGCGTCCCGCTCTGCACCGGCGAGCCCTGCTTCTGCCCAGCCGGCGGAGACTTCGTTCCAGTCTCCCCCTGCTGTTTCGCGGCACACCCCGCATAGAACAGCGTGCCGAGGGAGAGCGCGATCGTGCCGACAATCCTGGTGTTCATCGCCTGAAGTCCTCACGCCGCCCGGTCCTGAGCGGTTGCCCCGACAGTATCCTACAAACCGCACGCCTTTGCACGCCGACAGCCTACGACGCCCATCACCCCCAACGCCACCAGGCTGATCCACCCCCAGGCGTCCCCCACCCGCGCGTACACCGTCGCCCCCTCGACCACCGGCACTTCCGCAGTCAGTACGCCCGCGACGCGAGCCCGGCCGTCCCCCCCAGCCGCGCCCGCCCCATCCGTGCCCGAACTCTCCACCCGCCCCAGCGTGTCGATCTGCGCCGAAAGCCCCGTGTTCGCGGCCCGCACGCCGGGGGTCCCCAACTCCAGGCACCGCCACCGCGCCGCCTGCAGGTGCTGCAGCCGCATCGCATCGAAATCTGTGAACCACCCGTCGTTCGTGACGAACGCGATCACATCCGCCCGCCGCGTCGACCCGCTGAACACCAACTTGCGCACCACCGACGCATCCGTGCTCTCGAAGCAGATCGGCGTCACCACCCGCACCGGCAGCGTCCCGTTCGCGTCCCGCACTTCAAGCACCGTGTTCTTCTGCCCGGACTTCAAGTCAAACGCCATGCCCGTCGCGCCGATGTTCAACAGCATCCGCTGCAGCCACGGCACGCGATGGATGTACGGCATGATCTCCCCGAACGGCGTCAAGTGAATCTTGTCGTACCGCTCGCCCACCTTCCCGCGATCCACTACGAAGACGCTGTTGAACCGGCCGTTGTTCGCGAAATCAAGCCCCTCCGGCGTCTCCGAAACCGTGAGACCCTCGACCGCCTCGTCCCCGACGAGCATCGGCACCCCGGTCTCCTCCTGCAGCCTCACAAGATCCTTCGCAAAGAACGTCGCGGGGATCTCCCGCCCGTCCTCCGTCCGGAACACCACCCCGTGCGCATCGAGCGTCTCACACGCCCCCGGCGAAATCGAAAACCCCGGCACCATCGTCTCCGGCCACACGATGAACCCCGGCTGCGTCTCCGCCGCTTCGAGTGCAAGCGCCCGCATGTCGCGCCAGCTCTCGAGCTGCATCTCCGTCGTCCACCGAATCTTGTTGCTCTGCGGCAGATTCGTCTGCAGCATCGCGACCCGCACCGTTCGCGCCCTCTCCGGCTCGCGGTCGATCATCGCCGCGCACCCGCCCCACACCGCGAGCGCCCCGATCACCGCCGCCAGGCCGCTCCGCCTCGCACCGTGTACCGCCGCCACCAACCCCGCGCCCAGCAGCGCCACCAGGAACGTCACGAGGTACACGCCCCCGAAGGCCGCTGGCGACGCCGCGGGCCACCACTCAATCAACGGATGACTCGCGTACGCCCACGGATACCCGTCGAAGGTCACCTCACCCCGAAAGAAGTCCGCCCCCGTCCACGCCAACGCAAACACCAGCGGCTGTAGGCCCCGAGGCAGCCGCGCCGACGCCCGCGCGCCCAGCCACACCGCAAGCCCCGAAAGCACCGTCACCAGCACGCACAGCGGCAGATACCCCGCCACCGTCACCGGAATCGTCCACAGATGCGTCGCCAGCCAGAACGGCAGCAGCCCCAGCAGCGACGCCAGAATCTGCCGCTTCTTCGCCTGTTCCAGGATCCGCACCGCGAGCGCCACCGGCACCAGCGACACAAACGCCAGCGGCCACAGGTTCCCCGGCGGCAGCGCGAGCCATAACAGCGCCGAATGCGCGAGCAAACACAGCCCCGCGCGGAGCGCACGTCTCGGGCCTCGAACAGTCGTCTTCAACTCAGGCGTGGATGCGGTCACTTCCCAGTGTAGTCGATGATCCGCGCGATCTCGGTCCGCAGATTCTGCCTCGACACCACCTTGTCAACCAGCCCGCTCTTCAGCAGGAACTCCGACCGCTGGAACCCCTCCGGCAACTCCTGCCGGATCGTCTGCTGGATCACCCGCGGCCCGGCAAACCCGATCAACGCCTCCGGCTCCGCCAGGATCACGTCCCCCAGCATCGCAAACGACGCCGTCACGCCACCCGTCGTCGGATCCGTCAACACGGAGATAAACAGCCCGCCCGCGTCGTCGTACCGCGCGAGCGCCGCCGAGGTCTTCGCCATCTGCATCAGCGACAGCCCCGACTCCTGCATCCGCGCGCCGCCCGAGCAGCTCACGATGATCAACGGCAGGTTCGTCCGCGTCGCCTCCTCGATCCCACGCGTAATCGTCTCGCCCACCACCGAACCCATCGACCCCATCATGAACGTCAGGTCCAGGCAGCACACCATCGCCTCGCGGCCCTTGATGAACATCCGCCCCGCCTTGATCGCGTCCACAGCCCCCGTCTTGATCTGCTCCGCCAGCAACCGATCCTTGTACCCCTTCAGATCCCTGAAGTTCAGCGGATCCGTCGGCGAGAGCCCCGTGAACATCTCCACGAACGAATCCGGGTCCGCCAGCTGCCGCACCCGCTCCGTCGCCGAAATCCGGTGGTGGTACGAGCACTCCGGGCACACGTGCAGGTTCGCCTCGAGATGCCGGCGATACACCATCTTCTCGCAGCTCGGGCACCGCAGCCAAAGCCCTTCCGGGATCGCCGCGCGACGCTGCGGCCGAACTTCGTTCCACGTCCGTGCGGATTCAGAGGTTTGCTTCGCCATGCTCAATAACCCTTCACTCAAGCTCTCGCCCGCGTAGCCGTCCGGGGCGCGACGGGGAGATCCTTCAGTTTACTCGATTCAACCAACACCGCCGCGACAAGTTGCTCCCCACCAGTTGTGCCGTCTTCCCCGCTCCCGGTTTCAGGCTCCAGCAGCTTCCACAGATCCGCCAACGCCCGACTCTCAGCCCAACACCGCAGCAGCCCCCACGCCAGCGGTCTCACCACCACCGCCACATGCTGCGCATCCGACGCAAACTTCCCCCCCAACCCAACCACCGCCCTCACCAGCCTCGCCTGCGCCGCAAGCAACGGCTCCCCCTCCGGGATGCACACCGAACCCGGGTCCGTCCGCCACTCCCGGTAGCACGACCGGTACCGCTGCTCGACCTCGGTCTCCAGCATCCCCTCCCACAATCCCGCCCCCGGCTCCTTCAAATCCTCCGACGGCCTCACGCGCATCCGCCCACCAAACGCCTTCGCCGCGGCAACGCTCGCCTGCTCCGGCCCGCACAGCACCGCCGCCAGCGTCGCCGCGTACGGCCCGCTCGCCGAACGAATCGCCGCCGCCGAGGCCTCCGGGAGCGGGAGATCCACCGAGCCGGCAATCCGACCCTGGCGGTCCCACTCCGTGGGTCCGGCGCGAACCAGCAAAAGCGACAAGAACTTAGCGTTGCCCATGCGTGCCAGACGGGCCGAAAGCCGCTCCCGTCAAGCGTCAGCAGTCTAGCAGGCATCGCCCTCCCCCGCCCGTCCCGACAGTCCTTCCACCGGACCCCGTCCGAAAACACCCCCCGCCTTACCCTCCAGAACGGAGCCCCGCAATTACCCCGGCTCGCTTCTCGGGCGGTTGACCAAAGATCGCCGTCGCCGCCACCATCACGTCACACCCGGCGTCCCGCACCGCCCCCGCGTTCTCCAGGCTCACGCCCCCATCCATCTGAATCCGCTGGTTCGGCCCCAACTTGTCCCGGATCGCCCGCGTCTTGAGCAGCGTCTCCGGCATGAACTTCTGCCCGGAGAACCCCGGCGTCACCGACATCACCAGAATCATGTCCGCCAGGTGCAGGTACGGGAACAGCTTCTCCGCCGGCGTCAACGGATTGATCGCGATCCCCACGTTCATCCCCGCCGCCCGCACCTTCTCCGCCAGCCGCTGCGCGCCCACCCCCTCCGTCACCTCATAGTGGAAGGTGAACATGTTCGCCCCGGCCGCCGCGAACGAGTCCACGAACCGCCCGGGCTCGGTCACCATCAGGTGCGCATCCAGGTACACATCCGGCAGACACCGCCGCAGCGCCCGGCACATGTCCGGCCCCATGGTCAGGTTCGGTGCAAAGTGCCCGTCCATCACATCCATATGCAGCAGGTCCGCCCCGGCCTCCACGACATGCCGAACATCCTCGCCCATCCGGGCGAAGTCGGCCGAGAGAATCGACGGGGCAATCAGGGGCAGCCGGTGTGGGCGAACAATGTCGAGCATGGGGTGTCCTCGAAACCGGAGTGTAGCGGGCGGCAACCCCCGCGACGCCGCTACGCTTGCCGCCAGAGCACACGCAAGGAGAACCAGCGATGTCCCTGATGGACGACGTGAAGGCGCGATTGGCAAAGGTCGGACATTCCCACCTCCTCAACTTCGCACACGAACTCACTCCCCCCGCCCGCGACGCCCTCGTCAACCAGGTCGCCGCGCTCGACCTCGAGGCCCTCCCCGCGCTCATCGAGGCCTACGTCCTCAAGAAGCCCAAGTTCGAACTCCCCGCCTCCGTCGAACCCGCACCGTACTACTCCCACAACGACAAGTCCGCGCACGGCTCCTGGGACCGCGCCCGCTTCCGCCACGAGGGCGAACTCCTCATCCGCGCCGGAAAGGTCGCCGCCTTCGTCGTCGCCGGCGGTCAGGGCTCACGCCTCGGATACGAAGGCCCCAAGGGCTGCTTCGAAGCCGGCGTCATCAGCAACAAGAGCCTCTTCCAGCTCTTCGCCGAACAACTCCTCGGCGCCAAACGCCGCTACGGCGTCGTCGTCCCCTGGTACGTCATGACCAGCCCCCTCAACCACGCGGCCACCGTCGCGTTCTTCGAGAAACACGACTTCTTCGGCCTCGCCAAGCAAGACGTCCTCTTCTTCCCCCAGGGCGTCATGCCCAGCCTCGACATTAACTCCGGCAAGGTCCTCCTCGCCTCCAAATCCGAAGTCGCCACCAACCCCGACGGCCACGGCGGCGCCATCCGCGCCCTCGTTCTCTCCGGCGCCGTCGCCGACATGAAGCGTCGCGGCATCGAACACGTCTCCTACTTCCAGGTCGACAACCCCCACGTTCGCATCCTCGACCCTGTCTTCATCGGCCTCCACGCCGCCGCCCCCGACTCCTCCGCCGAAATGTCCAGCAAGATGATCCCCAAGGTCGCCCCCGAGGAAAAGGTCGGCGTCTTCTGCAAGGTCAACGGCAAGGTCGAAGTCATCGAATACTCCGACCTCCCCATGGACCTTCAAAAGCAACGCCTCCCCGACGGCTCCATCCGCTTCATCGCCGGCTCTATCGCCATCCACATGATCGCCGTCGAGTTCATCGAACGCCTCGCCAACGACCCCCGCTTCGCTCTTCCCTACCACCGCGCCGAAAAGAAGATCCCCTGCATCGACCCCGCCTCCGGCGCGTCCATCAACCCCGCGGCCAACAACGGCGTCAAACTCGAACGCTTCGTGTTCGACGCCCTCGCCATGTGCAAAGGCTCCATCGTCTTCGAAACCGACCGCGTCGAAGAGTTCGCCCCCATCAAGAACGCCACCGGCGTCGATAGCGTCGAAAGCTGCCGCCTCCTCCAAACCGAACGCGGCGCACGCTGGCTCGAAAAACGCGGCTCCCGCGTCGCCCGCCGCCCCGATGGCTCCCCCGACTGCGTCATCGAGATCGGCCCCCTCACCGCCACCGAGCCCGCCGAGATCCCCGCCGCGGTCCTCCCCGGCAGCGTCGGTGCCAACGCCAAGCTGAGCCTCTAGTTCATGCCCGATTTCAGCCAGTTCCCCAGATCGCTCGCCGAACGCACACGCAGCGCGCGATTCGGCGACGTCCCCGCGCTCATCGCCCACCCCGACTGGTCCACACCCGCGCCCGTCGTCCTCTGGCTCCACGGCCGAACCGTGAGCAAGGAGATCGACTCCGGCCGCTACCTCCGCCTCATCCGCACCGGCATCGCAGTCTGCGCCATCGACCTCCCCGGCCACGGCGAACGCTACGACGCCGACCTCCAAAGCCCCAAACGCACCCTCGAACTCCTCGCCCAGACAGTGGGGGAGTTCGACCACATCATCGCCTCGCTCAACGCCCCCGATCTCACGCCCGTCCTCGACACCTCTCGCCTCGCTGTCGGTGGCATGTCCGCCGGCGGCATGGCAACCCTCCGCCGCCTCTGCGACCCGCACCCCTTCACCTGCGCCGCCATCGAAGCCTCCACCGGTTGGCTCGAAGGCCTCTACGCCACCTCCCAGTCCGCACCCGGCGCCGTCACCCGCGCTCCCTGGGCCGTCACTCACGACCCCGCCCGCGTCCGCACGCTCGACCCCATCCGCCACCTCGCCTCCTTCCGCCCCATCCCTCTCCTCTCCCTCCACAGCGAGGCCGACGAAATCGTCCCCTACCCCGGCATGCGCCACTTCCTCTCCACCCTCCGCTCCCACTACGCCTCCCTCTCCGCCGACCCCTCCCTCATCACCGCCGTCTCCTGGCCCCGCACCGGCGCACCCGGCGAACACGCCGGCTTCGGCCGCGCCGCCAACGACGCCAAGAACACCCTCGTCGCCTTCTACGAACGACACCTCGCCCCCGCACGCCCCTCGGGAGAGTTCTGACATGCGCGACCTCTACCCGCTCCGCGGCATCCCCGGCCAGAAGCAAATCTGGTCCTGGATCTCCTTCGACGTCGCCAACCAGTCCTTCACCCTCATCATCAACACCCTCCTCTTCTCCAAGTTCTTCATGGAGGTCGTCCTCGAACCCGGCGCCTCCCACCCCAACACCAAGTGGTCCCTCGTCTTCACCATCAGCATGCTCCTCACGGTCGTCGCCTCGCCCCTCGCCGGCGCAGTCGCCGACGACCGCGCATGGAAAAAACTCGCCCTCCTCATCACCGGCTTCGGCTGTGCACTCCTCACCTGCGCGCTCGGCTTCATCGGCCCCGGCGACCTCTGGCTCGCCGTGCTCATCTACATCCCCGCCAACTTCTTCTTCAACCTCGGTGAGAACTTCCTCGCCTCGTTCCTCCCCGAACTCGGCAAACGCGAAGACTTCGGCCGACTGTCCGGCTTCTCCTGGGGCGTCGCGTACACCGCCGCCCTCCTCCTCCTCGTCATCACCGTCATCGCGATGAAGGCCTTCCACCTCGAACCCGTCGAGAAGTGGCGTCCCCTCTTCATCTTCGCGGGCCTCTGGTTCCTCCTCTTCGCCATCCCCACCATGATCTTCCTCAAGGAACGCCCCGCCCCCGCACACGCACCCTCAAACGTCTTCACCGTCGGCTTCGTCCGCCTCGCCGCGACCCTCCGCGAAATCCGCAACCACCGCGATATCGCCATCCTCCTCATCGCCTCCTTCTTCTACGGCATCGCGATGCAGGTCGTCATCGCCTTCGCGTCCAAGATCGCCACCGACTACGGCTTCTCCTCGACCGGAATGGTCCTCTTCGTCGCCGTCATCACCGTCTCCGGCATCATCGGCACCCTCGTCCCAACCCTCTGGCAGGACAAAGTCGGCCACCGAAACACCACCGTCTTCCTCCTCCTCGTCTGGATCATGGTCTGCCTCTTCTTCGCCTACTACACCTACGCACGCAACCACGCCCCCGACCCCGCGGCATACCCCACCTGGCCCCTCTGGCTCCTCGGCAACATGATCGGCTTCGGCCTCGGCTCACTCGGCGCCGCCAACCGCGCCTTCGTCGGTTTCCTCACCCCTCCCGACCGCACCGCCGAGTTCTTCGGCCTCTGGGGCCTCGTCTTCAAACTCGCCGCCGTCGGCACCATCCCCTTCGCCGCCGCGCGCGACCGCCTCGGCGACCCCGCCTCGTTCCTCCTCCTCGCCGGCTTCCTCGTGATCGGCCTCACCCTCACCTTCGCCGTCCGCGAAAAGCCCAACTAACGCCCCATCGCCCCGCACCGCCCCCCGCAACACGACGTCGCCACCGCCTGCCCCGACGGTCCCCCCAACGCCGCGCACGCCGCCTCACACCCAATCGCCCTCCACGATTCAATCTGAATCCCCGGCGCCGCGTACTCCGACCTCACCACCTCGTCGCGGCAGAGATCCGTGCTCAAGTACTTCTTGTTGCTGTCCGCAAACACAGTCACCACCGTCGCATCATCGCCCAACTCATCGAGCAAGCGGTCCGCGCCCACAAAGTTCGCGCCCGACGAGATCCCCACCGCCAGCCCCGTCCGCCCCAGCATCTGCGACATCAGAATCGCATCACCGTCCCACACATCCACGATCGGGCTCAACTCCTCCAGCTTCACGATGCTCGGAATGAACTCGTCCGAAATCCCCTGAATCCGATGGTGCCCCTCCTTCCGACCCGTCCGCAGCGTCGGTGAGTTCGCCGGCTCCAACGGATGCACCCGCACCCCCGGCCACTGCCGCCGAAGCGCCCGCCCCACACCCATCACCGTTCCCCCCGTCCCAACCCCCGCGACAAACGCGTCCGCCCTCAACCCCAGCGACCGCAGCTGCGCGATGATCTCCGGCCCCGTCGAAATCTCGTGCGCCTCGCAGTTCGCCGGATTGTCGAACTGGTGCGGCAGAAACACATTCCCGTTCTCCCTCGCAAACACATCCGCCAACTCGATGCTCCCGCGGAACCCCCCTTGCTCGCGCGACACCGGAACCACCTCAGCCCCAAACGACAGAATCAACGCGACCCGCTCCCGGCTCATCCAGTCGGGCATAAAGATCCGCACCGGGTGCCCCAGCGCACGCCCCATCGCCGCGAACGAAATCCCCGTGTTCCCGCTCGTCGCCTCCGCGATCACATCCCCCGGCCGCAGCGCCCCGCCCGCGATCGCCCGCGTCAGGATCCAGAACGCCATCCGATCCTTCGTGCTCCCCGTCATGTTCTTCTGCTCGTACTTCGCGTACACCCGCCGCGACTTCCCGCGCGACCGGTAGCGAATCTCCAGCAGCGGAGTCCGCCCAACCATCGCCGCCAATCCCGCCGTCGTGCACGCCTGAGCTTGGGTTTGCATAGTGGACAAGTATATCGGCTAATGCCCGGGGTCGCCCGCCCACGGCCCCCTCAAACCCCCGCCCCGCACTCCGGACACACCGCCCCCTCCGCCAACCCCGCACGCGGATACCCTCACCGCACGCAGCAGTTCCGCCGCCGCCGCACCGCGCGAACCAGCCCCGGATACCCCAGCCCCGCCCCGATCGCCCCCAGCAGCGGAGCCACCGGCCACACCCTGTACTCCCACCGCCGCTCCCCCATCGGCCAGCGCAGGTAAACCCCATCCCATCGCCACCACCACCGCGCCCCCACGTTCCGCGCCCTTCCGTCGACGCGGCCGTCGCCTCTACCACACGGATCAACCCCCCGCTGACATCCCTCAAAACCCTGCGCTCACCCCTCGCCGTTGTCGCATCATGCAGCGACAGCATCACACCCTCACCCGGGGCGCTGGCTTCCCAGGTATCCCTCCTCCCAAGGCCTTCGATACAGACGGACAGCACACGAAGCGAAACCCCTCTGTGTTCGAATACAGGTTGACGAAGACAGGGCGATGCTGGTGCACCTTCGAATTCGAAAGGATTCGCGAAGTAGCTTTCTGATATCTTACGTCCCGGGGGAGCAGGGCGAGTCGCCCGCCAACGTCCCGCGGCGCACAAGGAGCATGAACATGGCAGAGCGAGTATGGTGCGAGATCAGGCGTGACGCGGAGATCCAGACGCCCCGGCTGTGCGTCCGTTGCACCAGCCTCACGCACGACACCGTCGAAGTCGGCATCCGCTCGTACACATGGACGACCGCCTTCGGGTTCTACGGCAAGGGCAACACCAGGAAGTTCCCCGCGTGCCCCGCGTGTGCCAGCGCGATGCGGACCAGACTCCGTGTGGGAATAGTCGTCAACGCGCTCGCCATGCTGCTTCCCGTCGCGGCCGCGATCGCCTTTGTCCCCGCCGGGTCGCCGAAGTGGCACGGCCTTGCGGTCATCTGCGCCGGCTTCATCGCGGTCCACATCATCGCGGCCATCGCCCTCCTGCCGTTCCCAGTCGCGGTCAAGCTCGAGTCGACGCTGAAGGGGCTCAGGGTGGACTTCTGGAACCCGAAGTTCGGAAACATCTTCCGAATCCTGAATGAAGCCATCACGATCGACGACCAACCAAAGCGAGGTCACCAGACCGCTCCCAGCACCGGCAACCCCGCGCAGAATGTCGAGACCAAGCCGCCCCAGCCCCGTCCCGTCCCGATCCGCGAGTTGGTGCCCGACGCCGCCGCGCGAGATCGCGTGCTCTACGACTTCACGCACCGCTTTCTCCCCGCATACGCGGCAGAACGCAGGCCATCTTTCGAGCCCGTGCTGACCGGAGAGATCAAGCCCCTCGACTTCATCATCTCGCGATGGGTCATGATGGAGCAGAAGCGAGCACGCGCCGCAGGTACCGCCGCACCCTCCGGCTGGCCCGCCGAACTCGCCGCGACGAAGGTGCGAATCGGCGGCAAGCCCGCGCTGTTCGTCAAGATGCCGCCCCCGGAACAACCGACGCACGCATACCTCGTCGCAATCGTGCTCGAAGACCCGGGATCCGCAGAGCCGCCGATGCCCATGACGTTCACCCTCGAACACACAAGCGCCGATCCCTCGGGCGCCACCGGGGTCGTCTGCATGTGGCGAGACTCTCAGCATCTCAACTCAGGCGGGAGAGTCAAGGTCTCAACCGACGCGTTCGTCCGGGCGTGCGAATCCTGGATGACCAAGCAGCCCGCGTGATCGAACGGCAGATGGCGGGGAGCCTCCACGAGGCATCCCCGCCTTTCTCCATTCTCACGCCCCTCAAGCCGCATCCTCAACCACCCTCGCCCATAAACTCTCCAAGCCACCGCGCCGCACAGCGCCTTCTCGCCCCCGTCGCCTGCTCTTCATCTTCGCTTTTCGCCTTTCGGTTTCCCATGCCGCCTCCCATCCACTCCACCCTCCTCGGCATGATGCTCGGTGACTCCATCGGACTCCCCTTCGAAGGTCTCTCCGCCCCTCGCATCCACGCCCTCCTCCGCGATCGCCCGCTCCGCCACTCCCTCATCTTCCGCCGAGGCATGGTCAGCGACGACACCGAACACGCCGTCATCACCACCTCCGCCTTCCTCGCCGCCAACAACCACCCCGACCGCTTCTCCCGCGCACTCGCCACCCGCCTCCGCCTCTGGTTCCTCTGCATCCCCGCCGCCACCGGCCTCGCCACCGCCCGCGCCTGCATCAAACTCCTCCTCGGCTTCCCCCCCTCACGCAGCGGCGTCCCCTCCGCCGGCAACGGCCCCCTCATGCGAGCTCTCCCCCTCGGCGCGCTCTGCACCTCAGACGACCAACTCAAAGACCTCGTCGCCCGCTCCACCCTCATCACCCACACCGACCCGCGCGCACTCCACGCCGCCCTCGCCATCGCCCTCGCCGCCCGCGCCGCCTCCACCCCCAACCCCGCCCTCACCCTCTCCACCCAACTCACCCTCTTCCTCCCCGACGGCCCCGTCCTCCTCGCCGCACAATCCGCCATTATCGCGGCAGCCGCCAACGCCTCCCCCGCCGACTTCGCCGCCTCCATCTCCTGCCCCCGCGCCATCTCCGGCTACGTCCTCCACACCCTCCCCGCCGTCCTCTTCCTCTGGCTCTCCTCCCCGCTCAACCCCCGCGCCGCCATCGAATCCGCCGTCCGCCGCGGCGGCGACACCGACACCGTCGCCGCCCTCGTCGGCGGCCTCGCGGCAATCTCCGCCGGCCCGCAATCCCTCCCACAAGACTGGCTCGACGGCATCGCCGACTTCCCCTGCTCCGTCCCCTGGGTCCGCCGATTATCGGAATCAAACCCCCCGCCCTCCGCGCTCCGCCGGTCCCTCCTCCCACTCCGAAACGCCCTCTTCCTCCTCGTCGTCCTCACCCACGCCGCGCGAAGACTCCTGCCTCCCTACGGCTGATGCTTCCCTTCTTCACGTTCGCGTGTTACCGTTTCCGCTGCACACAAGGAAGCACCATGAACGCCGCAGCACGTCTTATCGCACTCGCCGCTCTCGCCTCGTTCGCGCCCACCGCACGCGCGCAGTGCACATACACGACGTCGATGGTCGACACCTACATCGCCAGCGGCCCGCTCGACGCGGCATCCGATCAATCCCCCGCCTCCGGCTGGACCTACGAAAGAACAGGCCCCACCGGAACCGCCCGCATCCTCCTCGAGGGCGTCCTCGGCTCTTGGGGCACGGGTGCATGGGGCTCGCCGCTCCAGGCATTCTTCGTCCCCCTCGCAGGCCCCATCTACTCTCCCGACCCGCAGGTCAACGAAAACAGCTTCTATTACCGCTTGCCCAGCTACACCGGACTCATGCTGCACCCGGGTTTCGGTGCCGACGATTGCCGCGCGATCCTCAGCGTTCAGGCACAATCAACGTTGGCCGCTGTGGTCATTCAGGCCGAGCATCTCGGACAGTCCACACCCAACTACCTCCTCTCCGCATTCATCGAACGCACAAACGGCTCGACGGTGCAACTCGTCGCCTCCACAAGCATTCTCTCCCTCGCGCCCGCGGTGACGCTCTCGCCCCTGTCCGGCACGCTTCCCCTCACTCTCTCGCCCGGCGACCGCCTCATCATCAACACCGGCAACGGTGGTGAACCCTACGAAGACTGGCCGAACATCTCCGTCACTGCAACCCTGAGCGGCCCTCCACTCATCGCCACGCAGCCCATCCTGTACGCCAACTGCGGCGACGACACCACCGCCCGCATCGTCGCGCAGGGCGCATCCTCCTACCGCTGGCGCCGCGCGGGTGTCGACCTCGTCGACGGTCCCACCGCCACCGGCTCGGTCATCTCGGGCGCAGACTCCTCGCAACTCACCATCGCCTCCTTCGGTTTCGCCGACGAGGACTCCTACGACTGCGTCGTCCAGAACACGTGCGGCACCGTGACCTCAACTCCCGCCGTCCTCACAAGCTGCTTCGCTGATGTGAACTGCGACGGTGGTATCGACGGCGACGATGTCATCACCTTCTTCACCGACTGGGACCAGGGCCTCACCGCCGCAGACTTCAACCAAGACGGCGGCGTCGACGGCGATGACGTCATCGCCTTCTTCGAACGCTGGGACAGCGGCTGCTGATCAGGGTTACAGTCGTTCCCCGCAGTACTTGCAGTGCTTCGCGTCCCCGTCGTGCCCGTCGCGCGAGCACACGGGGCACGCTTGCGTGCTCACCCGCCGCGGGCCCTTCGCAAACGCCAGCTCACTCGTCACGATCCCCGTCGGAACCGCCAGCACCGCGTACCCCAGCACCATGATCAGCGACGCGAGGAACTTGCCCAGCGCCGTCTCGGGCGTGATGTCCCCGTACCCCACCGTCGTCAGCGTCACAACCGCCCAGTACATCGAGATCGGGATGCTCGTGAACCCCGACGCCGGCCCCTCCACCACGTGCATCACCGCCCCGATGCTGCACACCACCGTCACGATGAAGACCAGAAACACCACGATCTTCGGGCGCGATGCCGACAGCGCACTCAGCAGCACCCGCGTCTCGCCCACGTACGTTGCCAGCTTGAAAATCCGAAACACCCGCACCAGCCGCAGCAGTCGGATCGCCATAAGCGACTGCGCCCCAGGCAGGAGAACAGCCACATACGTCGGCAGAATCGCCAGCAGATCAATCACCCCGTAGAAGCTCAGCACATACTTCCACGGCTTCCTCACCGCCGCGAGCCGTACCAGATACTCGATCGTGAAGAGGACTGTGAAGCCCCACTCGAAACCCCGCAGCAGGCCAGCGTGTTCAAGCCGGATCGACTCCACGCTCTCGAGCATCACCGCGAGCACGCTCAGCAGGATCGCCACCAGCAGGGCGACGTCAAACGCCCGCCCCGCCGGCGTGTCCGACTCGTAGATCACGGTGTGAAGCAGCGTTCGCAGGTCCGGGCGGGGGCTCAGTTGGGGCGATTCCGGGGTCGTCATGCAGCCTTCATCGTCGGAACCGTACCCCGGAGTTGAATCCCCCATCCGTACTTACCGCCTCCGACGGCCCGCGACCACGCCCGCCAGTGCCAGCAGTGCGCCCGCTCCCGGCGCGGGAACGTGATCCGTGAACACACGCACCTGCACCACGTCCGCCGTCGGCGCGAACGAGAAGAAGTTGAACGACAGCGTGTTCCCGTTGATCGACACCACCGACTGCGGGATCGTGTTCAGCCCGCGGAACGCATACCCGGTCGGGTACACCGTGCCCGTCGCGCCCCAGAACGCGTCCGTGTTGTCCAAGCTACCCGGGTTGAACTCCACGCCCACGATGTTCCCGGAGAACGTCACCGTCCCGCTCGCCGGAATCGCCCCCGGCACGCTCTCGTAGTGGATGAAGTGGCTGTCAAACGTCCCGAACAAGAGGCCCGGCACCGGCGCCGTGCTCACGCCCGGGTTGTTCACCATGTCGCAGAACACGCCCGCCGTGTTCATCAGCCCCTGCTGCTCATCCCACGCGTACGCGTTGAACCCAACCAACGCGCTCGGCACGCACGACGCCGGGGACACGCCCAGATAGGTCGTCATGCCGCCCACCGAAGTGATCGCGCCAGACGAGCCCGCCGCCGCCGCCGCCACCACCACACCAGCCAGAGTCATGCGAGTCTTCATGTTCATCCTCCATTGAGCCACCCGAGCGCACCCACAGCCGGCACCGGAACACCCGGGCCTCGCCTGAGCACCATCTCCAAGTCGCCCTTCCCGGCCCGGCGTGTTCGCCCGGCCACCCTGACTTACCAGCAAACGCACAAACCTTGCACCACACACGCGCGAATCGCGGTTTCCCCCTCCCCGCCACCCAATAACAAAGCTCGCGGCCCGATATCGGGCCGCGAGCGTCTGAACCGTCGTTTCGGAGCCCCGCCATCGAGCGGAGTCCCGAGTTGTGCCGTCTCAGTGAACCGCTGACGGTGTCAACGCCTTCACCACCTCGCCCACCACCGCCTTCGCGTCTCCAAACAGCATGAAGGTCTTGTCGAGGAAGTACAACTCGTTGTCAATCCCCGCGAAGCCCGGGTTCTTGCTCCGCTTCACCGCGAACACCGCCTTCGCCTTGTCCGCGTCGATGATCGGCATGCCGTAGATCGGGCTGTTCGTGTCGAACCGCGCCGCCGGGTTCACCACGTCGTTCGCGCCCAGCACCAGACACACGTCGCACTGCGGCATGTCCGCGTTGATTTCGTCCATCTCCACCAGATCCGTGTACGGAATCTCGGACTCCGCCAGCAGCACGTTCATGTGCCCCGGCATCCGACCCGCCACCGGGTGGATCGCGAACTTCACCGTGATGTTCCGCTTCTTCAGCTGGTCGTACAGCTCACGCACCTTGTGCTGCGCCTGCGCCACCGCCATGCCGTAGCCCGGCACGATCACCACCAGAGACGCCTGCTCCAGGATCTGCGCCGCGTTCTCCGCCGTGTCCGGCTTGTAGGCCTTCTGCTCGCCCGCGGCGGACTTCTGCTGCACCTGCCCGAACGCCCCGAACAGCACGTTCGTGAACGACCTGTTCATCGCCTTGCACATGATGATCGACAGGATCAACCCGCTCGAACCATCCAGCGCGCCCGCGATGATCAGCAGCTTGTTGTTCAACACAAACCCCATCGCGACCGCGGCAAGCCCCGCGTACGAGTTCAGGATCGCGATCACCGTCGGCATGTCCGCGCCGCCGATGGGCATCACCAGCATCCAGCCGAAGTTCAGCGCGATGAAGATCACGCCCGCAAACATCCACGGCGCATACGCCGCCGCGGGGTTCACCATCAGCCCCACGCCCAGCGCGATCACCACGCCCAGCGCAATCAGGTTCACGATGTTCTGGCCCGGATACACCCACGGCCTCTGCGGCAGCCACTTCACTTCCTGCAGCTTCGCCGCCGCGAGGATACTCCCCGTGAACGTCATGAAGCCCAGCGTGACCTCCAGCACGATCGCGAAGACACGCAGCGGCGTCAGTTCGTCCTGGTGCCCGTCGAACCAGTAGAAGAACTTGGCCGTGCCCACCAGCCCCGCGGCCAACCCGCCGAAAGCATGCGAGAGCGCGGTCCGCTGCGGCACCGCGGTGAGCGGCACCAGCGAGAGCCACACGCCCGGCCAGATCGCCAGCAGGATCGGCACCACGACCCACGCGTGCCGTCCGATGTCGAGGTGATACGAGATATCGGGGCGTGCCCACGTCGCGAGCACCGCCAGCACCATCGCCAGCACGCCCGCGTGAACGCCATGGCGTGCGGACTTGGGATCACTCATCCACGCGAGAGAGAGGATGAACAACGCGGTCGCCGCGAGGCTGGCAACATCGAGCAGGGAGGTGAGGATACTCATGACTTCACCCCCTTCTCAGCCTTGAACATTTTGAGCATGCGGTCGGTGATCATGAAGCCGCTGATGATGTTGGTCATCGACGCGAACAACGCGACCGAGCCCATGAGACGGATCGGCCACGGGTACCCCTCGCCGCCGGCGACGATGATGGCGCCGACGACCGCGATCGCGCTGATCGCGTTGGTGAGGCTCATCAGCGGGGTGTGAAGCAGTCGCGAGACGCGCTTGATCACGCCGATGCCGATGAACGTCGCGAGCATGAAGACGAACGCCGCGCCGACGATGTCCAGTTGTTGGGAGGCGTGCGATGTCGCGGCCTCCGCCGGAATGGGGGCGACCCCGGCCGCCAGGGCCGCGTCCTGCGCGAGGCAGGACCCTTCGAGCGCGAGCACGGCGATTGCCGCGGCACCCGTCTGTACAAGCATGTTCATGGTGAGCTCCTCTCGAGCGTATTGGAGTGGTGAATCTCAGACCGCGACGGGCGTGCCCAGTGCCTTGAGCGTGCGCTCGTGGACCACGCGGCCCTCGTGCGTGATGAGGCATCCCTTGAGGATGTCGTCGTTCAGGTCCAGCTTGAACGCTTTGTCTTTCCAGAACGCCGTGAGGAAGTTGAAGAGGTTCCGCGACCACAGCACGCTCGCATCGGTCGGCACGGTCGCCGCGATGTTGAGCGGTGCAACGATCTTCACGCCGTGCTCGATCACCGTGCGGCCCGGGCGAGAGAGCTCGCAGTTGCCGCCGCCATCCGCGGCAAGGTCCACGATCACCGCCCCGGGCTTCATCGACTTCACGATCGCCGCCGAGATCAGCTTGGGCGCGAAGACGCCGCCGATGAGCGCCGTGGTCACGACGACGTCGGAGATCGCGCACTGCTGCGCCAGCATCTCGGCCTGCCTCGCCTTGTCCTCGGCGGTGAGTTCGGTGGCGTAGCCGCCGCCGGCGTTCGCGGACTGCTTGAGCTCGATGCCGACGTACTTGGCGCCGACGCTCTCGATCTGCTCCTTCACCTCGGGGCGGACGTCGGTCGCGAAGACGTGGGCGCCGAGGCGTTTGGCCGTCGCGATGGCCTGAAGGCCCGCGACGCCTGCGCCGATGACGAAGACCTTCGCCGGGAAGATCGTTCCCGCCGCGGTCATGAACATGGGTAAGTAGCGGGGGA
>JBIKMF010000274.1:0-5779 GCA_044359425.1 Phycisphaerales bacterium | reverse complement strand
GCAAGGTCTGCTTCATCGACGGCCGCCCCCTCAAGAGCGAGTACCGCCGCTACCGCGTCACCTCCGTCGACAACGACGACTACTCCTCGATCCGCGAGGTCGTCTCCCGCCGCTACCGCGAAGCCGGCACCGGCGAGGAGCTCTACCCGGACGTCATCCTCATCGACGGCGGCCTCGGCCAGCTCCACGCCGCGCTGGAGGCCTTCGAATCACTCGACGTGAAACCCCCGATGGTGATCAGCCTCGCGAAGAAGGAGGAGCTGATCTACGTCCAGCGCGAGCGCGAACCGATCCGCCTGGGCCGCGAGAACCCCGGCCTACGCCTCTGCCAAGCCATCCGCGACGAAGCCCACCGCTTCGCCCAGCACTACCACCATGTGTTGAGGCGGAAGCGGACACTGGGTGAGTGAACGCGCAAGGCGAGACTGAGATATCTCCACTGTTCCAAAATGCGAACTATGAGATATAAACTCTGAAATCTCAGATATCGCAACCACGCACCATGCTCACGAACGCACGCCGCCTTACCCCTCGAGGTACGTGTACCCCTCGAGCCCGTCGTCGTAGTACTTGAGCAGCGACTTGCCTTCGGCCACCGTCAGCCGCGATTGCCGGCACGCCGCCTCGATGTCCTGGCGCATCACCCGCTTCAGGTCCGCGACATCATACTGAACATAGGACAGCACCTCTTCGACGGTGTCGCCCTCGATCACTTCATCAATCTCCCACTGGCCAGCCTCGTCCAGACTGATATGCACCGCGTGCGTATCGCCCAGCAGGTTGTGGAGGTCGCCCAGGATCTCCTGGTACGCGCCCAGCAGGAACACGCCGAGGTAGTACGGCTCCACGCCGATCGCCCCGCCCTGCAGGTCCTTCACCTCGTGAAGCTCCAGGATCCGCTTGTCGATCCGCTTGTCCACGAAGTGGTCGATCTTCCCGTCCGAGTCGCACGTGATGTCCGCGAGGATCCCGCGACGCGTCGGCTCCTCGTTCAACCGGTGGATCGGGCAGATCGGGAACAGCTGATCGATCGCCCAGCTGTCCGGCATGCTCTGGAAGAGCGAGAAGTTGCAGAAGTAGATGTCGCTCAGGAGCTCCGGCAGCGCCTCGAGCTCCTCCGGCAACTCACCCTTCCGCGCCGCCCGCTCCAGGATCCGGTGCCCAACCGCCCAGAACAACCGCTCCGCCGCGGCACGCATCGTCAGCGACATGTACCCGAGGCTGAACAGGCTCATCGCCTCGTCGCGCGCCTGCGTCGCATCGTGGTAGGCTTCCGTGAGGTTCCGTTCCGTCACGTTCTGGTACGCCTCGAGCAGGTCGAGCACCGGCTGGGGCTGCTCCGACTCCGCCTTGAGCATCGCCTCGATGTTCTCGATGTCCGGGTTCGCCTCGAAGCGGCTCGTCCCCAGAACATCCATCACCAGCACGCTCCCGTACGCCACCATCGCGCGTCCGGACTCGCTGAAGATCGTCGGGTGCGGCACCGACGCCGCGTCGCACACGCTCTTGATGCGGTGCACCACGTCCGCCGCGTATTCCGCGACCGTGTAGTTGATCGAACTGCTCCACGCCGACTGCGAGCCGTCGTAGTCAACACCCATCCCGCCGCCGATGTCCAGCACGCACAGCCCCGCGCCCATCTTGTGCAGTTCCGCGTAGATGTGCGTCAGCTCGTTCACCGCGTTCTTGAACACCCGGATGTCGTACAGCTGGCTCCCCACGTGGCAGTGCAGCAGGTTCAGGCAGTCGAGCATCCCGTGCTTCTTCAGGTACTCAACCGCCTGCAGCACCTCGCTCACGAACAGCCCGAACTTGCTCCTGACACCCGCCGATCCCTCCCACCGACCCGCGCCGCGGCTGGAGAGCTTCACGCGCAGCCCGATCCGGGGCCTCACCCCGTAGTGCTTCGCGTGCTTCACGATCAGCTCGAGCTCCGTGAACTTCTCCACCACCGGGATGATGTTCCGCCCCAGCTTCGTCGCGAGGATCACCGTCTCGATGAACTCGTCGTCCTTGAAGCCGTTGCACACGATCGGCATCCCGTTCACACCGGGACCACCCGCCATCGCCGACAACCCCAGCACCGCCAGCAACTCGGGCTTCGAACCCGCCTCCAACCCGAAGTTCAGGTTGATCGCCGTGTTCGCGATCTGCTCGCAGACGTGCCGCTGCTGGTTCACCTTGATCGGGTAGATGCACGAGTACCCGCCCTGGTACCCCTGGTCCGCCATCGCGTCGTCGAACGACTTGCGGATCTCCGTCAGCCGGTGGTCCAGAATGTCGTTGAACCGCAGCAGGCAGGGCGTGTGAATGCCACGCTCCCGCAGCCCCTCGATCACCTCGTGCAGGTCGATCTGGCGCGCGGGGTCCTTGGTCGGCATCACCGTGACGTGACCGGCCGGATTCGTCCCGACGTACCCCTTCCCCCAGTCCGTAATGCCGTACAGCTCAGCAGAATCAGGGGCGGTCCACTGTCCGTGGAGGAACTTCGAACGCGAGGTGGAAATGGTGGCCATCGTGACGAGAAACTTCCCGTTGCGCTCCACGACCGTCTCTCGGCGGGGAGCGATGACTCGCGGCCTCGTATCGACCGGGAGTCTCTGTGCGAACGAACGATCAGGGCGTCTGACCGAACGCGCGATGATTGGCCTGTTGCTCGGCGGGACCGCTCCCATCACCGACCCGCACACGACAGAGCTACGCCAGTGCTCCGCTCGCGCGGGTGCCACCACCACCAATAGATTATCGACGATTCGGCGCAGGACAAGAACGGTTCCACAGGAATCCGCACCTCCCCCCCAACCCGGCCCGCCGGCCCCGCTCCCCTCCCATCACCGCCGGCCCCCTCAGTGCGCCGTCAACTGGGCCAGCTTCGCGCCCCCGATCACTTCCTCCGCGTACTGGTTCATCGCGTCCCGCAACTGCTCAAAACTCTCCAGCACGTAGTAGATCGGCTGGAAGTGATCGATCTCAAAGTCCGTGTTGCACACCCGCTCCAGGTCAAACGGCCGGTACTCCGGCACCGCGCGGGCCGTGCAGTCCGGCGCGCTGTGCCCCTTCCGCTCCCATTCCCCCGTCAGCGAGTACGCGCTCTCCGCGTGGCTCGAAACCAGACCGCTCCCGTACACCTTGATCCGCCCCTCCTCCTTGATCAGCCCAAACTCCACCGTAAACCAGAACAGACGCCCCAGCCGCTTGATGTGCTCTTCATCCTCGCACAGCAGCGCCGCCCGCCCGTACGTCTGAAGAAAGTCCGCAAACACCTTGAGCGTGTGCAGCGGCACGTGCCCGAACACGTCGTGGAAGATGTCCGGCTCCGGCAGATAGTCCATCACCTCGCGCGGACGGATCAGCACCGTCGTCGGGAACTCCCGCTGCGCCAGGCACGCGAAGAACGCCTTCGCCGGCAGATACCCCGGCACACCGTACGAAGCCCATTCGCTCTGCGCCTTCAGGAACGTGTTGATCCCCGTCAGTTGCGTCCCCGCCGGCAACACGTCCCCGTTCGCCACCGTGATCGGCTTCGTCAGCGTCATGTTGTCCAGCAGCGGCAGCCGGTCCCGCGTCAGCCGAAGGATCTTCAGCCCCTCGATGAACTGGCTCGACACCTGGCTCTCCAGCATCGCCCACCGCCGGTCGAACATGTCCCGCCACACCTCGTGGTCCGCCTGCGTGTACAGCTCGTACCGCTGCGTGATGTAGTACTTGTCCGCGTCGATCTCCGCCGCGGGCGTGTTCGGCGCCGTGTCCGCGGCCGCCTGCGCGATCCGCGCCGAGTCCGAGTCGATGATGTTGTTGTACTTGATGTCCTGACGCATGCGAGAGCTCCGGTGAGACTGCTCCGGAATACTAAGACCCCTCACCCGCCAAAGCCCGCCCCGCTGAAACCCGATTCATCCCCCTCCCGCCCGGAAGCACGCCCACGCCTCCCCTTCACCGATCGCCTCGCCCAACCCCACCGCCTCGCTCTCGCCCCCCGCCGGCCCGGTGCCCGTCCGCCGCCGCATCGTCGCGCCGATCACCGAGTCCATCGGATCCGGCCTCACGATCGGCGCATCCGATCCGAACACCAGCGTCCGCCCCGCCTTCAACCCCGACGCCAACATCGACCGCAGCGGCAGCACGCACGCCTCCCGGTGCGGCAACTCCCGCCTCAGCACCTCGATGTCGTACAGCAAGTGGCACGGCTGCACACTCGCCACCACACCCAGCGCCGCGAACCGCGGCACGTCCGCCGGGTCAACGAGCTCGCAGTGCTCGATCCGCAGCCCACACGCCCGCCGCGACGCCTCGTACGCGTTCAGGCACGCCCGCACCGCCCCGTCGCCGATCGCGTGTACCGCGCACTCGACCCCGAGCGACCCGCACCGCCGCATCGCCGCCTCCAACTCGCCCTCCGTCAGCAGCGCCGTGCCGCACGGGTGCTCCGGCATCGGGTTGCGGAACGGTTCGAGCGTCCACGCGGTGCGGCTGTTGAGCGTCCCGTCGGCGAAGAGCTTGAGCCCCCCGAGGCTCACATCCTGCGATTCCCATTCCCCCCGCGTCGCGTACAGACCTTCGAACTCCTCCGGCTTCGCGTACAGCCGCGCCCGCGCGTTGAGCAACCCGCGCTCCCGCAGTCCGGCCAAGGTCGAGCCCAGCCACCGCGGCGCCATGAGGTCGTGTACCTCCGAGAACCCAAACGATGCGAGGTGATCCACCGCCACACGCACTGCGGCCTCCCGCTCGGTGGGTGTCAGTTCGGGTACCGCGGCACGCACGAGCCAGTGCGCGCTCTCGAGCAGCAGCCCCGTCGGCCGCCCGCTCGCGTCGCGCTCGATCACCCCGCCCTCGGGGTCCGGCGTCGTGTCGGTGATCCCCGCGATGGCCATTGCCGCGGCATTGGCGGCGAGCGCGTGGTGGTCGAAGCTCATCACCGCGATCGGACGGGCCCCGCAGACGGCATCGAGTTCGTCGCGCGTCGGCCACGTCGGACGGGACCACGCGTTCGTCCTCGCACCGTTGGCCAGCAGCCACCGTGTGCGTGCGGGATCCTCCGCGTCCAGCCTCGCGGCCTCCTTCCGCAGCGCGTCGAGGCACTCCTCCTTCGACCGGACGTGGGCCAGGGACGGCTGCGCGAGCTCGCGCCCGTACATCGGGATGTGGGCGTGCGCCTCGCAGAGTGGGAAGTCGGGGACGTTCATGCCAGCACCCCCCCCACCCGCTCCCGCGCCTGGTCCGCATCAAACGCGGGGGCCGGGAACTCCAGCCGCATCACCCCCAGCCCCACCCGCACGTCGATGCCGAAAGGATCGACCCCTACAGCCCGCACCTCGGGGTGCGCGAGCTTCGTCACGGCCTCGCAGGCCCGCCGCAGGTCGTCGGTCCGCGCCGCCAACTCCTTCAAGATGGCCCCCTCCCCCTTCCTGAAGGGGTGAACCACCCTGACTTCATCGCCCCCGTAGGCCTCATCGAGCCGCTTGTACGTCTGCACCTCGAGCACGGCGAACCGGGCGTGCTTCGGCCGCCCGTAGTACGCCATCCACCGGTCGGCGGCATCATGGTTCTGGGGGTCAACCTCGCGCGGGGTGACCGTCAACTGCACGAACTCGGGGTCATCCTCGGGGAGGTAGAGGCTCCAGGACCCGGCGTCGAGCACTTCGGTCGCCATCGGGCACGCCGGCCACCCGGTGCCGGGGTCGATGACGATCCGGACGCGGGCGAAGTCCTCATCGGCCCGGAGAACACCGTCGAGGCAGCAGGCGATCCGTCGTTGGGCATCGGTAGACATGGGCTCAGT
>JBIKMF010000272.1:0-5789 GCA_044359425.1 Phycisphaerales bacterium | reverse complement strand
TCAACAACACCGCGGCCGTTCAAGCCATCACCTGGGACCGCATCAGGCATCAGGTCGGGCTCGCACGACTCACGCAGATCGTCGCGGATGCGAGCCTTCTGGGAATCGTCAACTGGTCCCTCCTCGGCGGCGTTCCCAGTATCTGGCGGGGCATCGCCACGGAGATCTGGCCCGCGATCCCCCACACGCCGCGCCGGCTCTTCGTCGATCTCTCCGATCCCGCAAAGCGCACCGATGCCGACATCCGGAACGCGATGGACCAACTCCGGGAGCTCGATGACCTCCGCGGTCTCGACGTAACCCTGGGCCTAAACCTCGCCGAATCCGAGCGGATCGCCCGCGTCACCAGGGTCCCCGTCTCGCCTGCCACCGACGACGCCGCCCTCGCCGATCGGGCCGGCACCCTCTGCTCGCGGTTGGGCCTCGATTGCGTGGTCATCCACCGGCGCGAAGGGGCGGCCAGCGCGACCCTCGGCGGCGAGCGGGCGTGGTTCCAGGGCCCGTTCACCCCGACCCCGAAGCTCTCGACGGGCGCGGGGGACCACTTTAACGGAGGCTTCGCCTTCGGCCAGGTCCACGGGTTCCCGCTCGTGGAGTGCCTCGCCCTGGCGTGCGGGGTGAGCGGGGCGTACGTTCGGGACGCCGAGTCGCCCGTCCGGGCTCGGGCGGGTGAGGTGCTCCGCTGAGCCCAGCCCCATCGGGCTTCTCCGAAGAACCCCCATTCCCTCAAGGCCTAGACTCTCCCGATGCTCAACGAAGTCTTCTCGGCACTGGGTCTCACCAATCACCCCCGCGTCCAGCTCGACCAGCCGGAACGCTTCTCAGCCAACCCCGGCTTTGTGGTCGTCAAGAGCCCCGGGACCGACAAGGCCATCGCCGCGGTCTCGCTCGACGACGCCGAGGCTTATGAGCGCGTGATCGCCTCCGCTGCCGCGGGTTTCATCCGCTGGCGCGAGGTGCCCGCGCCGATCCGCGGGCAGGTGGTTCGAGCGATCGGGGACGAGTTCCGCCGTCTGAAGAAGCCCCTCGGCCAACTGGTCACCCTGGAGGTTGGCAAGATCCTGCAGGAAGGCTGGGGCGAGGTTCAGGAGACGATCGACATCGCGGACTACGCGGTCGGGCTCTCACGCCAGTTCTACGGGCTCACCATGCCCAGCGAGCGCGGGCGGCACCGGATGTACGAGCAGTGGCTGCCCCTCGGCGTGGTGGGCGTGATCTCCGCCTTCAACTTCCCCAACGCCGTCTGGGCGTGGAACGCCATGCTCGCCGCGGCCTGCGGCGACACGGTGGTCTGGAAGCCCAGCCTGCTCGCTCCGCTCACGGCGATCGCCAGCAACATGATCGCCGACCGAGTGGCGACGTCGATGGGCTACCCCGACGTCTTCCACCTCGTGATCGGCACCGACGACGCCGTCGGCAAGCGACTGGTCGCGGACAAGCGCGTGCCGCTGATTTCCGCCACCGGTTCCTGCCGGATGGGTCGCGAGGTCGGCAAGGTCGTCGCCGACCGCTTCGGCCGCTGTCTCCTTGAGCTCGGCGGCAACAACGCCCTCATCGTCGATGCCTCGGCCGATCTGCGGCTGGCGATTCCGTCCATCGTGTTCGCCGCGATCGGTACGGCCGGTCAGCGCTGCACGACGACCCGCCGCCTGTTCGTGCACGAGTCGCTGCACGACGACGTGGTGGCGCGTCTCGTCAAGGCGTACAGCACCGCGAAGCTCGGTGACCCGACCGCGGAGGGGACGCTCGTGGGTCCGCTGGTCAACGGACGCGCCGTCGCGGGCTTCGAGCACGCGATCGCGGAAGCGAAGAAAGAAGGCGGGACGGTGGTGTGCGGCGGGACCCGCGCGGCCAATGTCGGGGCGAACTACGTGAACCCCGCGATCGTCACCGGGCTGGAGTGGAAGAAGACCCACATCGCCCGCGAAGAAACCTTCGCCCCGATTCTCTACGTCTTCAAGTTCAAGTCGCTCGACGAAGCGATCGCCATGCAGAACGACGTGCCGCAGGGGCTCTCGTCGGCGCTGTTCACGGACAGCCTCCGCTCCGCGGAGCACTTCCTGAACGTGAGCGGGGCCGGGAGCGACTGCGGGATCGCCAACGTGAACGTAGGCACCTCCGGCGCGGAGATCGGCGGCGCGTTCGGCGGCGAGAAGGAAACCGGCGGGGGTCGCGAATCGGGCTCCGATTCCTGGAAGGCGTACATGCGCCGCCAGACGTGCACCATCAACTTTGGTTCCGAGGTCAAGCTGGCACAGGGGATCCGCTTTGATTGAGCCCAAACCACACGATTCCAAGCACGGCCCGCTCCCGCAGGTCGACGCGCTCGCCCGGGCCGCGGTTGCCGAGATCCAGTCCGGCATGATCGTCGGGCTCGGCACCGGTCGTAACTCCGACCGCGCCGTGCGTGCCCTCGCCGATCGGCTCCGCACCGAGAAGCTCGACATCGACTGCGTGAGCACGAGCAAGGCGACCGAGACGCTCGCCATCGAACTCGGCCTGCCCGTGGTGCCCTTCGACGAGATCGAAGAGGTCGACTACCTCTTTGACGGCGCGTACGAGGTCGATCGTCAGATGCGCATGCTCAAGGGCCTCTACGGCGCGATCACCCGCCAGCGGCTGGTTGCGCAGGTCGCTCGCCGGCGCGTGTACATCACCGCCGAGGACCGCGTCAGCGAGAGGCTCGGTGCCAAGGCTCCGATCGCCGTCACCATCATCCCCTTCGGTATCGCCTCCATCCGCAATCGCCTGCGCGACATGGGGCTGGTGGGCGTTCCCCGCCACAACCTCGACGGCGGGCTCTTCATGTCCGACGGTGGCGGTGTGGTGCTGGATCTCCGCATGCCGGACCGGGACCCCCGCGAACTCGCGGAAGAGCTCGATCACGTCACCGGCGTTGTGGACCATGGCATCTTCCTCGACGAGGCCGACACCATCCTCCTCGAGTGCAAGAGCGGCGAGATCAAGCGGATGGACCGCCCCGAGTGACCGCTCACTTCGGGCGTGTGAGCTTCCCGAGATCGATCACGATGCCGTCGGGCTGGTAGTAGTCGACGTTCAGCACGTCTTCCTTCAGGCTCGTGAACACCAGGCACGAACGGCCGTACCGCGCCGAGTACACGAGGTCGCCGTCGCTCGGGCCCGCGTACCCGCCGTTGAGGATTTCCTGCACGTGGAAGTGGTAGTGCGCGATCGCGAGATCGCTCGCCGCGAGCATCGCGTCGGACGCCACGAACTTCTCGTCGCCGTTGCGCTGGCCGGGTCGGGGCGGGAAGAGCGCGGCCCGGCCCTCGGGCGACCGCTGGTCGGCGAGCGTGACGATCCCACCGTACTCGGTCGTCTTGTCCGCGCGGTCGAGGCGGGTCTGCTCGAAGATCGACGACCGAACCTGCTCACGCGCGAGCGTGTCGTCCAGCACGAGGATCGCGATCAGATCGCCCCAGCGAAGCGTCGGTGCCCAGTGCTCGAGATCCTCGCGCACCCGCGTCCCCGCGCCGGTCGACCGCGCGATCCGCTCCCGCGAATCCAGCCGCGACTCCAGCTCCGCGAGCAGTTGTTCCTTGGACGACTCGTACCACGCCCGACGATGCACCGAGGCCCATCGCACGGGCTCCGCGTGACGGATCTGGAACGGTCCCTTGTCGCTCACGCCGGCGATCGCGGACGCGGCCTCCGACCACCACTGGGCGTTCGCCGGCTTCGTGCCGTCGCACAACGCGTTGAGCCATGTGACCTCGGCGCCCGTCAGCGGGATCGCCCGCAGGTCGGCGAGCGCCCGCCGGATGTTCGCCACGGTCGGGTCCGCGTTCGGCCCCGCGGGCGCATCCAGCAGCATCCGCATCCGCAGGTTGCCGTCCTTGTCGAGCCGGCCCAGCAGGTCCCACGCGTCCGCGCGGAACCGCGTCTGCCAGTCCATCCCGTACGCCGCGGGCATTTCAGGCGGGTTCATGAACACGCCGAACACGACTTCCTCCAGCGGCTTTCCCGCCGAGAGCTCCCGCAGCGCGACCGTCTCCGAGCGCGTGTCGTCCTCGACCGCCGGGAGCGGCCGCGAACAACTGCGGATCAGGGAAGGGATGTAATCCGTCCACCCCCGCTCGCCCGCGGCTTGCGAGAGCGCGACCACGACGCCCCGGTCGAGCTCTCGTGGCAGGATGAGCTTGCCCATCTGCCGCGCGTCCTCAACGATCGCGGGATCCGAGCTGCCAAACAGCGACTTGAGTACCGCGACGCGCAGATCGCTCGGTTCCGTCGGCGTCCAGGCGATGTCCTTGAACGATCCGATGGTCGCGTTGCGAGCGGCCGGGTCCTGCATGGCGCGGGCCATTGCGGGCTCAACCTGGGACACGCGGACCCGCACGTTGCTCTGGGGGTTCCGCACGTCGGCGAGCGGATCACCCGAGCCGGCCGCCGCGCCGCTCGATGAGCAGGCGCAGAGCAGCCCCAGGGGGGAGAGCGAGGCGAGCAGGAAGAGGCCGGCGGCGGTGTGGCGTGTCATTCGGGGAGGAGTGTACGTCATCCGGCCGAACCGGTGCAGCGGGTGGACAAAGGGCTCAGCACCCGTTGTCCCAGGCCCCGAAGAAGGTGATCACGTCGTCGCCGTCGACAGAGCCGTCGCCGTTGATGTCACCAGTTCCCAAGCCTGCATCCCAGGCGCCAAAGAAGCCGATGACATCGTCGCCGTCGACCGCGCGATCGCAGTTGAAATCGCTGACGCAGACCGTGAAGTACATGAACGCCGAAGATGTACTGCACGCGTTGCTCGCCGTGCAACGGTAGTAGCCCTGGTCCTCAACTCGGATGCCTGTGATGGTGATCCCGGACGTTGTCGCGCCGGAGATCACCGAACCCCACGGCGTAGGTCCGTCGGTCAGGAGGACTTCATCACGCCTCCACTCAAAGGTCGTGGGTGCGGGTTGTCCACCGAACAAGACGGTGCCGAACACGTCCTCGCCCGGGCAGAACTGTGTGCTTTCGGTCTGCAGCCCGATGTAGGGGTACCACTGCGTCTGCATGCCAAAGTGATAGAGCCCGGCCGGTCCGCCAGCGAGGAAGAACCTCGAGCCGTCACCGTTCGGAACTGGGTTGCCCCGGGCGAAGATGGCGTCTTGGCCGTCAATGCCGAAGGGCACACGTTCGTTGAAGAGGAACCCGCCTGGAAGATTGTAAATCGAGACGGACTGCTGGTTTGGGTCGTAGATCGAATCGTTGGAGATCGCGAGGAACTTGCCGGAGGCGTTCGCGATGTACGCGATGCCGATGGGGGCCCTCTGGAAACCCAGATACTCCGAGTTCATCAGGGCCGGGTTGGTCATTGTGCCGACGTTGAGCGTGCTGAGGCTGGACGTCCTGACCCCGGAGTTCAGGTCAAGCTCGGTGCCCGCAACGTAGAGCCAGAGCGGGCTCTTGGTCATCGCACGAACCTCGTACTGGTTGCCGGGATTCCAGATCGATGCGACCTGAGGGGCGGTGGCATTGGTGGTGTCGAAGAGCCAGACGCCGAAGCGTCGGGTGCCCAGCGCCATCGAGTTGAAGTTCCAAGAGATCATGCACGTGTAGTCCGTGGAGACACCGCCGTACTGCGTGGTGCTGCGGAGCTGCGGCGAGGTCGGGACCGCGAGCTCGTAGATCTTGAGCTGAAGGCCCGTGTTGAAGACGTAAAGACGCGACGAGGAAGCGGACATGAGCAAGGCGCGAGTGTTCGCGATCGTGGAACGCAGCACCGGAGCCGCGGGGTTGGTGATGTCGATGATCGCCACCGAATCGCCACCCGGAGCACCGGAGGTGGC
>JBIKMF010000273.1:0-5789 GCA_044359425.1 Phycisphaerales bacterium | reverse complement strand
GGCGGGGGTGTGGAAGCGGCGCATGAGGTCGGCGACGCGGCGTTGGGAGTCGACGGTGCGGCGGAGGCGGTCTTGCTCGGCGGGGGTGGGGGTTCCGGTGGGGACGATGGCGATGGCGTCGAGCTTGGTGAGGCTGCGTTCGAGGGTGGCGGAGGCGATGTGGGGTGCGCGGTCGTCGAACATGCGGCGGACGCGGGCGATCGCGACCTGAACGTCCGTCCGTTCGATGATGTCGGCGAGGGTGAGGACGGAGCAGCCGAGGCAGTCGGCGACGGTGTGGAGGGGTGTTCCGGGGAGGAAGTAGAGGTTGATGAGGCTGTGGATGTCGAACGTGAACGGTGTTTGATTGGTATTCATGGCGGCAAGGTACGGTGTTGGGTTGGGTTTGTCAAGGGAAGTGGTAGGAAAAGTGACGAAGTGGCAAAGTGACGAAGTGGCAAAGTGAAGCGGGGTAAGGGGTTGGGGTGGGTGTAGAGAGGGTTGGGTCTGTTAGGATGGGGTGGTTTCAGGATGGGTCGGTGTCTGGGGGCTTTCAGAACGGAGTAGTGATGCGGAACTCGTGGTTGGGTGTTGTGGGTGCGTGCGTGGCGGTGGGGCTTGCGCTCGAGGTGGGGGCGGATGACAAGACGGGGCACTCGCGGCATGGGACCGCGTTTGACACGGGGCTGCGGCAGCGGCCGTGGAAGATGGAGGGGTTGGGGGTGGCGCACTTCCCCATCACGACGAAGGTGCCGGAGGTGCAGGAGTGGTTTGACCAGGGGAACGCGTTGCTGCAGTCGTTCTGGTACGAGGAGGCGGAACGGTCGTTCCGGTGGTGTCTGAAGTTGGACCCGGAGTGCGCGATGGCGTACTGGGGGCTTGCGCGGACGGGGCTGAGCTGGTCGACGGGGCTCGCGGAGTTTCCGGAGATTCAGCGGTACAAGGACTTTCTGAAGGAAGCGGTGAAGCGGAAGGGGGCGCTGCCGGAGCGGGAGCGGCTGTACATCGAGGCGTGGGACGAGGCGATGAGGGCGGAGATGCCCGAGCGCGTGAAGACGCTGACGGCGAAGCTGCAGGAGTTGGTGCTCAAGTACCCGGAGGATCAGGAGGCGAGGGTGCTGTTCGCGATGTTCTCGATCGAGGCGGGGAATCAGCTTGGGACGGAGCTGGTGGTGCGGGAGGTGCTGAAGGCGTTGCCGGATCATCCGGGCGCGCACCACACGAGGATTCACAACTGGGACGGTGCGCTGGCGCGGCAGGCGATTGAGAGCTGCGTGGAGTATGGTCGGATTGCGCCGGGGATCGGGCACTCGAACCACATGCCGGGGCACAACTACTCGAAGCTGGGGATGTGGCACGAGGCGGCGTTGTCGATGGATGCGGCGACGCGGGTGGAGCTGCGGTACATGAACGAGCGGCTGGCGTTGCCGTTCGAGACGTGGAACTATGCGCACAACCGGAACTACTTGTGCTACATCCAGGAGCAGTTGGGGATGGCGGAGGCGGCGTTGCGGGGGGCGAGGGATTTGCTTGCCGCGCCGCTGGATCCGCAACGGAATGCGGAGGGTGGATATAGCACGGCGGATCAGGGGACGTCGGCGCAGGTGCGGGCGTTGATCAAGTTTGAGCGGTGGGAGGCGCTGCTCGCGGAGGGGACGGTTGCGTGGCGGGACGATCCGGCGACGAAGGCGATTCGGGCGTACGCGGAGACGATTGCGTATGCGGGGTTGGGGCGTTCGGTGGACGCGAGGGCGCGGCTTGGGGACTTGAAGGTGTTGCTGAAGGAGCAGGCGGCCTCGGTTCCGGCGGAGGTGATGGCGCTGGATGCGGCGATCGGGATCATGATTGCGGAGACGGTGGAGATGGGGGAGAAGGTGGCGGAGGGGTTGGTGTGCGAGGCGGAGGGGAATGTGATTGACGCGACGAGCCTGCTGGCGGCGGCGGCGGCGATCGAGAAGCGGCAGCGGGATGCGGGGCGGTACAACAACGATCCGCCCGTTGAGGCGTGGCCGGCGAATCGGTTGCTGGGCGATGTGTACCGGCGGAGCGGGGATCACAAGCTGGCGGTGGTGGCGTATGGGCGGGCGCTCGAGCAGGAGCGTAACGACGCGTTTTCACTTGCTGGGCTGGCGTTGTCGCATCATGCGATGGGCGAGGTGGAGAAGGCGAAGCAGTACGCGGGGAGGTTTGCGTACGTGTGGTCGGGGGCGGATGCGGGGTTGAGGTGGAAGGCGGAGGTGGAGGCGCTCGGGCTTGGCGCGGAGCCGATCGCGGACGTGCTGGCGAAGGAGCGGGTGTACAGCGTGGAGGCGCAGGCGTCGATCGGGCCGCTGGAGTGGGCACCGTTTGCGTCGCCCCGGCTGGAGTGTCTGGACACGGAGGGGAAGACGGTGCGGCTGGAGGACTTTAAGGGGAAGAACGTGGTGCTGGTGTTCTATCTCGGTGACACGTGCCCGCACTGCGTGGAGCAGTTGGTGGCGATCAACGGGAAGGCGTCGGAGCTCGAGGGGTTGAACACGGTGGTGCTGGCGGTGAACAGCACGGCGCCGGAGAAGAACAAGGAGTCGGAGAAGCTCGGGAAGCTGGGGGTGCGGTTGTTGTCTGACCACGAGCACGAGAATGCGCGGCGGTTTACGTCGTACGACGACTTCGAGGAGATGGAGCTGCACTCGACGACGCTGATTGATCGCGAGGGGCGGGTGCACTGGAAGCGGACCGGTGGCGACCCGTTCATGGACATGGATTTTCTGTTGAAGACGCTGGGGAAGATGAACGGCGATGAGCCGATGCCGTTGACGGAGGAGGGGGAGGCGGAGTGAAGAAGTGGCAAAGTGGCAGAGTGGCAAAGTGAAGAAGTCGTGGAGTCGTGGGGTGGTGGCGGGCTGGCTTGGTTTGAGTTCGCTGTCCGCTTGCGGTGCCCTGTACACGTGAGGCGTTCCAGACTCAGCATGGGGAGTACATCATGAGTGGGGCAGTAGGAGCGACGGCGGTGGCCGCCGCGGCGGCGCGGCGGAGGGAGGAGCAGAAGGAGGAAGAGCTGATGACCGGGTATACGGCGAGTGATCTCGCGGCGGGGTGGGAGTTCAAGATCTTGAGGTCGGCGACGGGCGCCTTCAAAAGGCCGGAGGTGCTCCGCGCCGTGTTGGAGGAGGAGGGGCGAGCGGGTTGGGTTATGGTTGAGAAGTTCGACTCGCACCGGGTGCGGCTGAAGCGGCCATGGGCTGCGAAGGCGGGAGACGCCGTGCTGGGGTTCGATGCGTACCGCACTTCGGTGGGGATGAGTGAGTGGGGGATGGCGCTCATCATCTTCGGGTGTGTGGTGATTGGCCTTGCGATCGTGATTGGGGTGACTGTGGTTTTGGCTCGGTGAGGGGGGAGGGTAACGATTGCCGGAGGGATTCGATCGGGGCGGGACGCGCAGGCCTTGGAGGGCTCCCGGGAGCGGGGTGTCTTCGCGGAGCCTCCTTCATGCCCCGGCTATCGAAGATCAGGCCTTCGGCCTGAAGAGGTTGCGTGCGCGATCGATCCTCAGGCCTCGACGATCACCTTGAATCCGCCGTAGGCCATGCGGTTGACGTCGAAGGGGGAGTTCTTGGGGTCGCACATCTCGGCGATGCGGGGGTCCTTCATCACGAGCTTGTTGACCTTGTTGCGGTGGGCCTTGTTCTTGTAGACGATCCACGAGAAGAGCACCGTTTCGCTGGGCTTGATTTTCGCCATCTTCGGGAAGGGCATGCCGAAGGAGGCCTTGAGGTCGTCGCCGACGCACTCGCGGTACTCGAGCGCGCCGAGTTCCTTCCAGATCTTGGCCGCTTTGCGGGCCATCTTGGTGTATGCGGCCATCTTGCTCTTGGCGATCGGGATGACGAAGGCGTCGACGTACGGCATGTGAGGGCTCCGGGGCTGCGAGGAGATGCGTGTGACGAGCGTGCCGAGTTGGTTCGGCGGAGGCACTCGCCGCGGCAGGGCAGTGTACCGTGGGATCGGCCGGGGTGGGGGCTTTGAGCGTCGGAGGGTTTTGCTTAGATTCCGGTGGTTACGCCGCCGGATTCACATCACCCACCGGTACTGCTCCGGCCACAGCGGCTTGTCGTCGACGCCCAGTTCCTTCGCGGCACGCACGGCGAAGTACGGATCGCGCAGCAGCGGCTTGCCGAGCAGGATCATGTCCGCCTGGTGCTGACGGATGATCGCATCTGCCTGGCCCGCTTCGGTGATCATGCCCACCGCGGCGGTCTGGATGCCGGCGTCGCGACGGATCGCGTCCGCGAAGGGGACCTGGTACCCCGGTCCGACGGGGATCTTCGCACCTGTGGCGTTGCCCCCGCTGCTGCAGTCGATGAGATCGACGCCGAGCGAGTGCATCTGTTTGGCCAGTTCGACGGAGTCCTCGATCGTCCACCCGCCTGTGTCGTCCGCCCAGTCGGTGCAACTGATGCGCATCCACAGCGGCATCGAGTCGGGGATCACCTTGCGGACCGCGCGCACGACCTCGCGATGGATGCGTGTGCGGTGCTCGCGCGTGCCGCCGTAGTCGTCGGTGCGGTGGTTGGTGAGCGGCGAGCAGAAGCTGTTGAGGAGGTAGCCGTGGGCCGCGTGGATCTCGATGAATCCGAAGCCCGCGGCGACGGCTCGTGCCGCGGCGTGCGCGAAGCTCGCGGTGACGTCGTCGATGTCGCGCTGGGTCATCTCGCGCGGCAGCACGTGCTTTTCGTTTGGTGCGATGGGCGAGGGCGCGATCGGCTGCCAGCCGCCCTCGTCGGCACCGAGGTAGCGGTACGTCGGCCAGGGGCGGGACCAGCCTGCTTTGCGTCCGGCGTGCGCGAGCTGGATGCCCGGGACCGCGCCGTGCTGTTGGATGAAGCGTGTGACGCGCGACCATGCGTCGACGTGCTCGTCGCGGTAGATGCCCGCGCAACCCACGGTGATCCTGCCGCGAGGTTCGACGCCGGTGGCCTCGGCCATCACCATTCCACAGCCTCCGGCGGCGCGGCTGCCCAGGTGCACGACATGCCAGTCGTTGACGAGGCCGTCGTCGCAGCTGTACATGCACATGGGGGACATGCCGATGCGGTTGCGGAACGTGACGCCGCGCTGCTTGAGTGGTGAGAACAAACCTTCGGTCGGCACGCGTGGGTCTCCATGAGCGTTCGTTGGTCGGAGCGAGTTCGGAAACGGATTCTATTGAGCGCGCGGCTGCTGTGGGTGCCTTTGCGGTTCGACGAAGGCCACATCACGACACCTTTCTCAAGGCGCGGTGCGTCATCCCCCGAACAGTCTTCTCCAGAGGCTCTTTCGTTCTGGTTGGACGCCGTTGAGCAGGTCCCGCATGGCCTGGAGCGTTTCGAGGTCGATGGTGAGGACGAGGTCGCCGCGGCGGACGGCGGGGTCGGTCATGTTGAGCCAGCGGGTGCCGATGGAGAAGTCGTAGGGGAGGTCCATTCGCGCGTGGAGTTCGATGGCCATGGAGCCGAGGTCGGACTTTGTGGAGGGCTGGCACCAGAAGAGCAGCGTGCCTGTTGGTGGGGCTTCGAGGAAGAGCTTGGAATCCGGGAAGTCGCCTTCGTAGAACTCGATGATTGGTGCCGCGGTGTTGGTGTCGAAGTCGTTGTTGGGCTTGCGCCAGCCGGCGAGGTGGCAGGACCAGGCGCAGGGCGTTGACGTTGGCAACTCCGCGATCGCGGCGATGAGCCAGTAGGCGTAGGAGTCGGTTTCGGGGAGGCGACGCGTCATGATGGGGTTGCCTTGACGCGGGCGGCGATGACGGCCTCGGCGCCACCGGCGATGACGAGTTCCTGGGCGACGGGGGA
>JBIKMF010000271.1:0-5799 GCA_044359425.1 Phycisphaerales bacterium | reverse complement strand
GGGCCCCCGCTGCTCTCCGGCTGGATCTTCGAGTCACCCCTTGCACCGGCGATCATCGTGCTGGTCGGGGGGGCCCTCGCCTTTGCCGTGCTGCGGAATCGGAACCTCAACGCCGCGCGGGCGGCCCTCGCCGCGGCGGTGCTGCTGCCGGTTGTCCTGTTCGTCTCGGCGTCGATGGTGACGACGGACCGCGAGCGCATCATCGAGCGGGCGGCCGACCTCGTGGCGGCGACGGCGACCGCCGACGCGCCGCGACTGGGGATACTGCTCGCCGAGAACTGCACGCTCATTGAACCGGGATCGCGGAGCGAGCTCGAGCGCGGTGAACTGCTGGGCGCGGTGTCGTCGCGCATCCCGTCGTTCGAGATCCGCGAGCACGCGGTGAAGGAGACGCAGGCGGTGGTGGACAACGACCGCTTCGCGCGTGTGCAGATCAAGGTGTTCGTGAGCTCGAAGCTCGGCGGGCCGAACAACTCGTGGTGGCACTTGGACTACGAGAAGGACGCGAGCGGCGCGTGGAAGGTGACGCGCATCAAGCCGCTGGCGATCTCCGGGATGAACTCGGTGTGAGCCAACGACAACGGGCCCCCGGTTTCCCGAGGGCCCGCGTTCACGGTCAGGCGCGCCGTTAAGCCGAGTTCTGTTTCCGCGACGGTTTGCTTGCGCACCTTCCGCGGATGACGGCCATTTCTCTAGGCCCCGCGTTGCCGCGGAGCTCAAGCAGCCTACCCGCCCCCCGACCGGCGGGACTTCGCCGGGTCCGCCTCACGGCGGACGGGGAGCTTATTTGGCCTTGCACGCGGTGGGGTTTGCCATGCCTCCGGCGTCGCCGTCGGAGCGGTGGGCTCTTACCCCACCATTTCACCCTTACCCTTGCGGGCGGTATCTTTTCTGTGGCACTTTCCCTCACCCGTGACCGTTCGGGCGGGTGGGCGTTACCCACCACCGTGTCCACCGTGCTCGGACTTTCCTCAGATTCAAAGAACCCGCGACCGTCTTGTCGCGCCGTTGGGTGATGGTAGGAACGCACTCAACCGGCGAGGCCGTTCATCCGGCGGATGGTCTCGGGGCTTTCGACCTGTCCGGTGGCGGCGCTGAGGAGCACGGCCTGCGCGGCGGCGAGAACGCTGGCCCACAGGACCGGCCCGTGCTCGGCGGCGCCGGGGTAGAGCTGGCGGGAGAGTTCGTCGGCGAGCAGTCTCGCGCCGGTCACCGCGCTCTGCGGGCCGAAGGACGAGGTCTCGACGGGCACGCCATCCTTCCCGAGCCAGAGCAGGCTGTCGGTCTGGTAGCGGACGACGCCGCCGTCCCCGTGGAGCGTGAGTTGAAGGTCGTGGCGCGCGATGCGGTCGCAGAGCATGAGCGAACCGACCTGGCCGGTCGCGGTACGCAGCGATGCAGCGCAATCGCCCGAGAGCGACCGAAGGCGGTTCTCGCTCCGCATGCTCCGCGCCGAGAGGGTGCCCGCGACGGCGACGGGCTCGCCGATGATCGCTCCAGCGCAGTCGAGCGCGCTCAGCAGCCGTGCCGCGAGCGAACCCTCGGTGCGCGGGCCTGCGAGCGAGAGGGAGAGGGAGTGGACCGGACCGAAGTCGCGGAGGATCTCTTCGAGCTCGTGGTACCGGCGGGCCCTGCGGACCATACCGAGCGGGCGCACGATGGTGGCGATGCTCGAGGGCGCGTCCGCGCCCAGGGCCGTCCAGTCCGCCAGATCCGCCACCACGGGCTCAAGCGAGAGAATCTTGACGCCCCGCGCGTGCGCGGCATCGAGCGCGCGGGTGTCGGCGGTTGCGCCGTCGCCCATCCCGAACTCCCCCACCGCCAGCATCACGAACGCATCGCACACGCTCTCCACCATCGCCGCGCGGAGGTCGTCGCAGGGCTTGCAGCCCAGCGCACCCGCGAGAGAGCCGGTCTGGCCGGTCTCGGGGCTGCCCGCGGCGATGATCGTGAGGCCGGAGAGCTCGGCGGCGCGGCGTGCGAGGTTCATCTGGTCGAGCGTGCACCAGATCACGACTTTCGGGGAGGTATCCGTCAGGCTGAAGAGCATCGCTCAGCGCCACCGCGTGATGTGCCAGTTCTTCTTGCCCCGGCGGATCGCGATGATCTCGCCGTGCAGAAGCTCGGAGCTGGAAAGGGCGTCCTGCAAACCGGCCTTGCGTCCGTTGACGCTCACCGAACCATTGGAGAGGAACTCCTTGGCTTCGCTGCGGCTCTTGGCGAGCTGCGTGGTGACGAGCATGTCGAGCAGGGGCATCCCCGTACCGAGTTGCGCCCTGTCGTGGTTGCTCGAGGGCACCGAGGCGAAGATCTCGTTGAGGGTGGAGAGGGGGAGGTTGCCGATATCGCCGCTGAACAAGGCCTTTCCCGCGGCGACGGCGTTATCGGCCTCGGTTTTGCCGTGGAGCATCTCGGTGACGGTGAAGGCCAGGAGCGCGTGGGCCTCGCGTCGGCCGGGGTCGGTCGCGTGGGTTGCGAGGGCAGCTTCGATGGTGTCGCGCGGGAGCGTGGTGAGAACTTTCAAGAGACGCGGGACGTCGGCGTCGGCGGAGTTGAGCATGTACTGGTAGAACGCGTAGGGGCTCGTGCGATCGGCGGTGAGCCACACGGCGCCGGACTCGCTCTTGCCGAACTTGGTGCCGTCGGCCTTGGTCAGCAGCGGCGCGGTCAGCGCGTGGACCTGGGGGCCGGCGTCGTCCGCGGCATCGGGGTTCATCGCGCGCCACCGCTTGCGGATGAGGTCGCTGCCGGCGGTGATGTTGCCCCACTGGTCGCTGCCGCCCATCTGGAGCGTGACGCCGTGGTGCTCGTACAGGTGAGCCCAGTCGTACGACTGCAGGATCATGTAGGAGAACTCGGTGTAGGAGATTCCCTGCTCGCGTGATTCGAGGCGGTCCTTCACCGAGTCCTTGGCCATCATGGCGTTGACGGAGAAGAACTTGCCGATGTCGCGGAGCGCGTCGAGGAAGGAGATCGAGCCGAGCCAGTCGAGGTTGTTCATCAGGACCGCGCGGTTGCTCACGCCGGCGGAGAAATCGAGGATGCGGCCGAAGATCCGCATCTGGCTCTCGACGTTCGCCGCGACCATGTCGCGGGTCATGAGCGTGCGTTCGGAGCTCTTGCCGCTGGGGTCGCCGATGAGCCCCGTGCCGCCGCCGGCGATGACCACCGGCACATGGCCGGCGAGCTGGAGCTGGCGGAGCATCATGATGGTGACGAGGTTGCCGATCGTGAGGGAGTTCGAGGTCGGGTCGTACCCGACGTACCCCCGCCGGACGCCCGAGGACAGGTGGGCGCGGAGGCCCGCCTCGTCGGTGGCCTGGTGGAAGAGCCCGTGGTACCGCATGGATTCGATGAAGTCCGGCATGGTCAGGGAGCGTAGCAAGGGCCCCGGGCCGATGGGCGGCCCCCCAGCGGGCTAGACTTCCCCCGTCCGGGCCCGGAGCGTTCCGCCCCGCGCCAAGACCATCATTTCCAGCCCAAACTGCGAGCCACGCGTGCCGATCCTGACCGCGACCAACATCAGCCATTCCTACGGAGAGCGCCCCATCCTCCGCGGGCTCTCCCTCTCCGTCGAGCCCACCGACCGCATCGGCATCGTCGGCCGTAACGGCGCGGGCAAGACCACCTTCCTCAAGGTGCTCACCGGCGAGATCAAGGCCGACGAGGGGATCATCTCCCTCCAGCGCGGCAGCCGCATCGGCTACCTCACGCAGGACCACAGCCTCAACCCCGAGGACACGCTCAAGGATGCCGCGGAGGGCGCGTTCGAAGAGCTCCACCGGCTGCACGTCGAGCAGCACAAGCTGTACGACGAGATGGCGAGCGCGACCGGCGCGACGCTGGACGCGCTGATGAAGAAGCTGGCGAACATCGAGAGCCGCGTGGAGCAGCTCGGCGGGTACGCGATCGATCACAAGATCGGGAGCGTCCTCCACGGCCTGGGGTTCAACGACAGTCAGATGGACCTGAAGGTCGGGAAGCTGAGCGGCGGGCAGAAGGGGCGGCTTGCGCTGGGACGGCTGCTTCTCGAAGAGCCGGACGTTCTGCTTCTGGACGAACCCACGAACCACCTCGACATCGACGGCCGCATCTGGCTCGAGAAGTTCCTCCGCGAGGAGTACAACGGCGCGGTCGTGATGATCAGCCACGACCGGTATCTGCTGGACAACGTCGTGAACCGGATCATCGAAGTCGAGCAGTGCCGACTCATCGACTACCCCGGCAACTACGAGAAGTTCCGCGAACTCCGCGCCGAGCGCCGCATGGTGATGCACCGCGCCTACGAGGCCCAGCAGCACAAGTTCAAGAAGGAAGAGGCGTACATCCGCAAGTACAAGGCCGGCCAGCGGGCCCGCCAGGCCAAGGGCCGCGAGACCCGCCTCGAACGCGCCAAGGACCAGGAGCAGCTCGAACGGCCGATGGAGCACGCGGTCTTCCGCCTCGAACTCCCCAAGGCCGAACGCACCGGCGACATGGTCGCCTCGGCTCGCGGCATTTCGAAGTCGTACACCAACGCCGACGGGGAAACCAAGGTTCTCTTCAAGAACCTCGACCTCACGATCAACCGGGGCGAGCGCTGGGGCATCGTGGGGCCCAACGGCGCGGGCAAGTCCACGCTCGTCAACTGTCTCCTCGGCATCGTGCAGCCCGACGAGGGCGTGATCCGCATCGGGTCGAACGTCAAGGTCGGCCACTACCGCCAGACGCACGAGCACGTGAACCCCGACGAATCCGTGTACCGCTACCTGCAGGGCGTCATTCTGCGCGAGGCGCCGTCGCAGGCGTTCAGCGAACAGCAGGCCCGCAACCTCGCGGGGGCGTTCCTCTTCAGCGGCGACGAGCAGGACCGCCAGATGGGGTTCCTGTCGGGCGGTGAGCGCAGCCGCGCCGTGCTCGCGGGGCTTCTCGCGAGCGCGAAGAACGTGCTCGTTCTGGACGAACCCTCGAACCACCTCGACATCCCCAGCGCGGAACGACTCGAAGACGCGCTCGCCCTTTTGGACGAGGAAGACGACGATGGCGGCGGGTTCGACGGGACGCTGATGCTGATCTCGCACGATCGCGCGCTCATCGACGCGACCTGCGACAACCTGCTGGTCTTCGACGGGCAGGGGAACGTCGAGATTTTCGTCGGCAACTTCACGGAGTGGCACGAGAAGCACCTCGCGGAGAAGCGTGCCGCGGACCGTCGCGTGTCGGAGGAGAAGGCCCGGCGGGACGACGCGGAGCGTCGGCGTCGCGAGGCCGAAGAGGCGAAGAAGCAGCAACAGCAGGTCAAGAAGCCCGCCGCGCCGACCTTTTCCGCCGGTCCTTCGGCCAACGCGCTCGCGCGCATGAAGACCGAGCAACTCGAGCAGAAGATCGAGAAGATCGAGACGCGCATGCGCGAGATCGACGCGAAGGTCAACGACCCGGACGTCTGGCGGAACCCAAAGCAGGCCAACGAGCTCTCGGCGGAGCGCAACAAGCTCGCGGCGGAACTCGAACCCTTGGAGTTCGAGTGGGCCCGTCGGGCGGAGAATCAGTAAGAAGCAGTCGAGTGGTGAAGTGACGAGGTTGGAAGCCAACGGTGACGGCCCGGGCACGAGCTTCGGTCAACGTTCCCTGGCCGGCTCCAGCGTCCACATCCACGCATCCCTCGCGCGCCAGAGCCCCCACTCGGGCTCGGCGGCATCCCACCGATCGTACAGGTCCGCCATTGCGGTGGCGAGTGCGCGGTTCCACCGAATGTCGCTCGTCGCCGCGGGCCCGGGCCGCGCGGAGCCCAGCAGGATCGTCTCCGCGCGAGCGAACTCC
>JBIKMF010000270.1:0-5807 GCA_044359425.1 Phycisphaerales bacterium | reverse complement strand
GGTCGTCACGGTGTACGAGGCGGCGGAGGGAAGCATCCGCGATGCCGCGGGGCGGGAGTTGCCTGCGCTGGGCGAGTTGCTGGCGCGGGCGACCGTTTCGAGCGCGATGTCGTCGACAGGGGGGGCGAACGGGCCGAACAGCGCGGATGTCGTGAGGCCGGGCGTTGGGCTGATGGGTGTGGTGGGGCCCAACGACTTTGATTTGCAGACGCTGAGCGAGCAGTTGTCGCCGACCGAGGCGTTCATGCCGTATGCGCACGAGTCGACGCGGCTCGCGCGCGGCCTGCTCCCGGCGGAGTTTCCCGACCGTTGGCAGGGGCTCGCGGCATTCGACGTGATCGTGTGGGGCGGCGGTGAGCCTTCGGAGCTCCGACCGGAGGCCAGGCGTGCCATTCGTGAATGGATCGAGCGGGGTGGCCACTTCGTCGTGGTGCTGCCGAGCGCGGGACAGACGTGGACCAATGAGAATCTCTCGGATCTCTACGACGCGATGCCGCTGGTATCCGTGAAGAAGAACGAGGACGAAGACCTCACCGAGATGAAGTACATGATCACGCACCGATCGCGCACCCAGGTGCCGACGAAGTCGGTGGTGCACACCTTCGCGGCATTGCCCGACGTTGGGCCCTCCGACGCGATGTCGGTCCTGCGCGACCACAAAGACCGGACGATCGTGGTGCGGCGGGCGGTCGGCGGCGGGGCGGTTACCTGGATCGGGATTGATCTTAACGTCCGTCAGCTTGAAGGTATCGTCGAGTCGGATGTCTTCTGGAATCGCGTGCTCGGTCGTCGCGGCAGTTCGCTGAGCCCTTCGGAGGTGCGGGTGGGGCCGGGGGGAAATCCCCCGCTCGCCGCGGGGCGCCGCCCGACGCCGTTCGATCTGCGGATCCCGTCTGAGATCGCTCTGGTCCGCGACTCCGCGACGGGCATGCTGCTGGCGTTCATCGTGTTTGTGCTGTACTGGCTGGTCGCGGGCCCGCTCGGGTTCGGGGTGCTGAAGGCCAAGGACCTGAAGAAGCACGCGTGGCTGGCGTTCATGCTCTCGGGCGCGGTGTTCACCGGGGTGGCGTGGGGTGGCGCGTTCCTGCTGCGGCGGCGCGACGTCGAGGTGAGGCACTTCGCGATCCTCGATCACGTCTTCGGTCAACCGGTGCAGCGGGCCCGCATGTGGGCGAGCGTGCTGATTCCTCGGTACGGCGACGCGCAGATCCGCATCGGATCGCCGACGAGCGAGACCCGCGCAACCAACGCGGTCTTCGCGTGGGACCGGTACGACGGGGACCCAAACATCTCGTTCCCGGATGCCCGCGAGTATCGCACGCCGATCGGCGATCGCACGGCGATCTCCGTGCCGGCGAGGCAGACGATCAAGCAGGTACAGATTGATTGGGCGGGCGCTCCTCCGTGGGCGATGCCGTTTCCGCAGAGCGTTCCCGGTGCGACCGAGGCCGGGAGCATCCGGTTGCTCAACGGCGGCGCGTGGCAGCGGGACACGCCGGTGCTCGATGGTGTGCTCAGGCACAAGCTGCCCGGGCCCCTCCGCAACCTGCAGATCGTCGTCATCACGGGGCAGACACCGATTCGCCGCTGGATGCAGTTCGCGGCACGCAGGGACGATGCCATCGCCGAGGGGTTTGCGTTCCGGTACAACGCGGCCTGGGAGCCCGACACCGACCTCGATCTCGGTGTCCTGACGACCATCGACACGCTTCCGTCGCTCGCCAAGCTGCTGAGCGACCTTCGGCCCGAGCCCGGGATGTCCTACGACCCCGCGGACTACCTTCGCCAGGAAACCCTTTCGGATCAGATGGCCGCCCTCTCGCTCTTCCACATCATGCCACCTCCGCAGGAGGACACGCAGGCGAACTACGTTTACGCTGGGCAGCGGTACTACACCCACGGAATGGACCTCTCGCACTGGCTCTCGCACCCGTGCGTGATGATCCTTGGGCAACTCGGCGACGCGGGGGATGGCGGTGTGGAGGCCCCAATCGCCATGACCGTGGACGGCGAAGTCGCGCCGTCGAACGGAATCACCTTCGTTCGCTGGATCTACCCGCTGCCGTCGAATCCCCCCCGGATCGCGACCAAGCCTTCGCCGGACCAGCCGGAACGGCCGGCACCCAACGAGCAATCCACCGACGAGAATAACGACCAGCAAGGCCCTCCCCAGTAACGCAACTCCCTCTCAACCGGTACCCAACCACGGACCACCCATGCCGATTGTCGAAACCATCAACCTCACGAAGCGCTACGGCGATCTCGTGGCGCTGAACAACCTCAACCTCACGATCAACGAGGGTGACTGCTTCGGCTTCATCGGGCCCAACGGCGCGGGGAAGACCACCACCATCAAGATCCTCGCCACGCTGCTCAAGCCCTCCTCGGGCCAGGCTCAGATCAACGGTCTCACCATCGGGTACCAGAACCGCCAGATCCGACCCTTGGTCGGGTACGTGCCGGACTTCATGGGTGCCTACGAAGACATGGTCGTCACCGAGTACCTCGAGTTCTTCGCCGCCGCGTACAACATCCACGGCCCGCAGCGCAAGAAGGTGGTCCACGACGTTCTTGAACTCACCGACCTCGGGTACAAGGCGACGGCCGAAGTGAACTCGCTCTCGCGAGGCATGCAGCAGCGGCTCAGCGTCGCTCGCGTTCTTCTCCACGACCCGAAGGTGCTCCTGATGGACGAGCCCGCGTCAGGGCTTGACCCTCGCGCTCGCATCGAGATGAAGGAACTTCTCAAGGAACTCCGCCGGATGGGCAAAACCATCCTGATCTCCAGCCACATCCTCCCGGAGCTCGCGGAGATGTGCAACGTCGTGGGGATCATCGAGCGGGGCCAGCTCATCTTCAGCGGTGGCGTCGACGAGATCGTCCGCCGCGCGAAGGTGGGGCACGTGCTCCATGTGGGTGTGGCCGAACGGCCGGACGACGCGGCCAAGGTTCTGCAGAAGATGCCGGGGGTCAAGAAGATCGTGGTCGCGCCCGACGAGGCCGCCGCCGAGGCCCGCGCGGGCAAAGTGCTGCACGTCAGTTTCGAGGACGCCAACAACACGACGTTCTCCGACATCCCCAACGTCCTGATCAACAGCGGGTTCAGACTCACGAAGTTCACCGAAGAACCGGTCAACCTCGAAACCGCCTTCATGCGGTTGACCAAGGGCCTGGTGCAGTAGCGGTTGAGTTGCCTATCCTCCCCCCATGCATTACGACGCCCACCAACCCATCATCAACGACCTTGAGGCGCGGATTTTGACGATCCGCGACTCTCTTTAACTACCCGCAAAAGGTCGCCAAGCTGCGGGAAATCGACGAGCAGATGTCCGGCGAGGGCTTCTGGAACTCACAGGAAAAAGCACAGAAGATGGTGGGCGAAAAGCGGGCCCTCTCCACGCTCATCGATCCTCTGACCTCCGCCATCAAGGACTTCGAGGAAGCCAAGCTCGCCTACGAAATGGCCAAGGAATCCGGCGACAAGGAACTTCTCGCCGAAGCTGACGCGAGCCTCTTCGGGCTCGTCGGGCGCATGGAGAAGGTCGAGCTCCAGTCGCTCCTGGCCGGCAAGCACGACGCCAAGAACTGCTACCTCACCATCGCGGCAGGCGTCGGAGGAACCGAGGCCAACGACTGGGCCGATATGCTGCTCCGGATGTACATCTTCTACGCGGAGAAGATGGGGTTCGACGTCGAGGAAGTGGAGAAGAGCTTCGGCACCGAGGTCGGGATCGACTCCGTCACCCTGTTCATCAAGGGGCCCTTCGCCTTCGGTTATCTCAAGTGCGAGCGGGGCTCTCACCGATTGGCCCGCGTCTCCCCCTTCAACGCCCAGGGAAAGCGGCAAACCAGCTTCTGCACGGTCGAAGTGACGCCCGAGATGGACGAAGTCAACGTCGAGATTCCTGACAAGGACCTCGAAGTTACCCCCTTCGTGCGGGCCTCCGGCCCCGGCGGTCAGAACGTCAACAAGGTCGCGACCGCCATCCGACTCGTCCACAAGCCCACCGGCATCATGGTCGTGGCTTCGACCTACCGGGATCAGCCCCAGAACCGCAAACAGGCCATGTCGGTCCTTTTGGCGAAGCTGGAGCAGTTGGCCGAAGAACAGCGGGAAAAAGACCTCGCCGCGGCCACCGGCGGAGCGATCGACCGCGGTTGGGGCACCCAGATCCGGTCGTACGTTTTCTACGACAATCGAGTCAAAGACCACCGCACCGGATACGAAGAAACTGATTATGAGGCCGTGCTCAGGGGCGAACTGGCCCCGTTCATCGACGCCGAGCTCAAGCGGCGGCGGGCGGAACGCGAAAAAAGTGCATCGAAGGCGTAACCCGATCCGAACTTGCGCATCAGAGTGTCGTAACAGGCACAGCACAGGGTCTGTGCCTAAAGTTCGGGGCCTGATCGGTCGCGTGTGCGATCGGGGCAGATTTTCAGAGACTGGCCGGACGTTTTCCGGTAAGCTGGTGTGTCCCACTAAAGGAGATGTCATGAAGAACCTCGGTATCATCGGTTTCGCTATGGCCGCCCTCGTCCTCGTCGGTTGCAGCTCCAACAAGAGCGGCAGCATGGGCGCTGTGAACTCGAGCGAGTCCTGCTCGGCTAAGTCGCAGTGCTGCGAAGGCCAGAAGAAGGACGCCGCCATGGGCGCCGTCGGCGAGAAGAAGTCCGGCTGCTGCAGCGAAGCCAAGAAGGACGCCGCCATGGGCGCCGTCAGCGAGAAGAAGGAAGGCTCCTGCGCTTCCAGCTGTGGCAGCAAGACTGACTGCTCCAGCAAGAAGTCCAACTGATCCGCTGGACGATCGATGCGAATCAAAAGCCCGCTGCGAGCAATCGCTGCGGGTTTTTTCTTGGCTTGATTGAAAGTCGAATGGGCCCGGCCGGATTCGAACCGGCGCACGACAAATTATGAGTTTGCTGCTCTACCGCTGAGCTACAGGCCCGGGGCCAAAGGGTACGCGCCCGCACCCGGTTCAGGCTCACGGGGGTTCGGGTTTTATTGGCCGCGACCGTGCACCCGAGCCGATGTGAAACTACGCTACTGACGTACCCAACTATCTCGTGGCCACAGGGCCGCAGGAGGAACTCCGTGGGAATGATCTCTCTGCCTCGAATCCGCTCGATCCGTTCCAACTCCCGTCGCGGCGGTGCCGCGCAGGGTTGCCTGATCGCCCTCGCTGTCCTGATCGTCCTTCTGATCGGCGTGGGGATCTTCGTGTACTTCAACTGGAAGGGCTGGATGGCCAGCGGCATCCGGACGGTGAGCGACCAGATGGTCGCCCAGTCCTCGCTCGTTCAGGCCGACAAAGACAAGATCACCCAGAAGATCGACAGCCTGATGAAGGACTTCGAGGACGGCAAGATCACCCTCGAACAGATCGGCAAGGTCGCCGAGGACCTGGCGGCCGGCCCGCTGATTCCTCTGGCGAGCGTGAAGGCTGTCGAAACCGAGTACTTCCCGGTCGCCCAGTTCACCCCCGAGGAGGCCGACGCCGCGAAGCGGGCCCTCGAACGCTGTGCCCGGGGTATCGCCGAGAAGAAGATCTCGCACACCAAGATCAACGACATCCTCGCGACCGTCTCGACGACTCAGCCGAACGGCCAGTTTCAGCTGAAGCCCAAGGAGCAGGTCTCCAAGGATGACGTCCGGAAGCTGATCGAGAACGCGAAGGCCGAAGCCGACGTGGCGGCCGTGCCCGATGAAGCGTTTACCGTCGACATCGCGGCAGAAGTCTGCGACTCGATCGACCGCGCACTCGGCACGCCCACGCCGTAAGCGAGGGAAGGGGGCGTCGATGGAACGC
>JBIKMF010000269.1:0-5809 GCA_044359425.1 Phycisphaerales bacterium | reverse complement strand
CCACGAGCCAGGAGAACTTCGGCCTGGTGCTGGTCGAGGCGCTGGCGTGCGGTACGCCGCTGGTCACGACCAAGGGCGTCGATATCTGGCGGGACGTCGAGGAATCGGGCGCGGCGAGGATCGTGGAGGATCCGAGCACGCAGCTCGCGGGCGTGATGGGCGACGTGCTGTCGAACGATGCGGCCCTCGCCGAGATGTCGCGTCGCGCGAGGCCGTGGGCGCTCAACACGTACGACCAGGCGCGTCTGACCGGCCGATTCGAAGGGATGTACACCGAGTGCATCGGCGCGGCACCCGCGGGCGGTCGTGCGTCGGCCGGGTGGGGAACCACCGCTCCGGTGTACGCGAACCCCGAGTGAGCAGCAACTCTGATCGTCAATGAAAACGGCCCCGAACGGGGCCGTTTCTCGTTGATGGGGTGTGGCGTGAAGTCAGCTCGCGGGTTCGAGCACCGCGGTCATCGCTCCCGCCGAGCGTGCGAGGCGCGGGTCGGCGCCGAAGGAGTGGACCTGCTCCTGCTTGAGTTCGGCGAGTTCCTTGTGCGTGGTGGTCAGCACGGCGCGGCCGGACTTGTCGACGGTGAGCGCGGTTTCGAAGGCTCGCTGGCGCGTCATGCCGAAGAGGCGTTGCGCGAGGTCCATCACGTACTCGTACGTGTGGTCGTCGTCATCGAGCAGCACGACGTTCCACGCCTTGGGCGGCTGGACGTCTGGCTTGTTCTGCGGCTTTGCGGTGTCGACGGCGGTGCTCATTGCTCAGTGCCCGCCCTTCTGGGACGCGGCGGCGAGCGACTTCTCGAGCGAGGAGATGTCGTCGTCGGTCATGTTCTTGCGGGCCTTCTTCAGCATGCCCACGAAGTGCGCGATCTCGTGGTCGGCGCTGGGGAAGCCACTGTTGCCCTTGGGGCCGTTGCTGTCGGCGATACTCTTGCCCTCGGCGTTCACGAACGCGAACCAGGGGATGCCGCCGCCCGAGGGGGAATCGATGAGCGTGTTGAACTTCCGGTGCATCTCGCCGCCGCCGGTGTTGCGGTCGGTGTCGACCTTGCAGTCAACGAAGTCCTTCGCGAGGATCGCCGCGACTTCGGGCTGGGCCATCCAACCTTCGAGGCGGTGGCACCAGCCGCACCAGGGGGCGCCGAAGTGGAGGAAGACGCTCTTGCCGTCTTGGCGCGCGGTCGCGAGTGCGCCGTTCAGGATGTCATCGGCCTTGAGCGGAGCGGCCTCGTGGGTCTTGAGGAACCCCATGACCTTCTCGACGTCGTGGGCGTCGCCCTTCTCGAGTGCGCCGGTCTCCTGGTTCGCCAGCACCTTCCCGTCGCCGTCGAGCACGGTGAGGTACGGGATGCCGGATTCCTTCAGCTTTGCGCCGTAGCCGCCAAAGAGGTCGGTGTGCTTGTCGAAGCGGCCGACGTCGACCTTCACGAGGATGTACTCGTACAGCATCTCGCGCGAGAGCTTCTTGTCCTTCTTCATCGTGCCGTCGAGCTTCACGCACCAGCCGCACCAGTTCGCGCCCCACTGGATCAGCACCCGCTTGTTGTCCTTCTTGGCCTTCGCGATTGCCGCGGCGATGTCGGCCTTCGCGTCGGCCTTCTCGTTGTAGACCTCGACCTTGGCGGGAGCGGGCCGGGAGGCCGCGGGGGCCGTGTCCTGCTGGGCGAGCACCGGTGTCGCGAGGGCGAGGGCGGCGAGGACGAACGCGGCGGTGATGCGCATGTGGGGCTCCTGATGAACGAGAGTCTATCGGGTGTGTCAAGGGCCCGGGGCTACAGAAACGCGCGTTCGGCGGCGTCGATCGCGCGGGCGAGGGCGGCGGACTTGTTGACGGTCTCCATGTACTCGTCCTCCGTCACGGAGTCGGCGACGATCCCGCCGGCGGCCTGGAGGTGGTAGCACCACTCTTCGCCCCGGCGGCGGGCCGTCGGAACGACCATGGTCCGCAGCGTGAGGGCGATATCCATCTGCCCGTCGAGCCCCACGTACCCCATGCCGCCGCCGTAGGGCCCGCGGCGGATCGGTTCGAGTTCGTCGATGATCTGCATCGCGCGGACCTTCGGAGCGCCCGAGATCGTGCCGACCGGTAGAGCCGCGCGGAGCGCATCCCAGCAGTCGAGACCGTCGCGAAGCCGGCCGGTGACGGTGGAACTGATGTGCATCACGTGGCTGTAGCGTTCGACCTCCATGAGGGACGGCGTCGCGATCGACCCCGGCACGGCGACGCGCCCGACGTCGTTGCGGCCGAGATCAACCAGCATGATGTGCTCGGCCCGCTCCTTCTCATCGGCGAGCAACTCGCGCTCGAGCGCGGCGTCCTCGTCGGGCGTCTTGCCCCGGCGGCGCGTGCCCGCCAGCGGACGGTTCGTCACTTCGAGCCCGTCGGCCGTTCGGCGGACTCGGCAGAGGATCTCGGGACTGCTCGCGACGAGGATGCACCCCTGCGCCTGCAGGTACACCATGTACGGGCTCGGGTTCACCGCGCGGAGTGCGCGGTACACGTCGAACGGGTCGGCCTTGCTGATGCGCTCGAATCGCTGACCGATGACGACCTGGAAGATATCCCCCGCGCGGATGTACTCCTTCGCCTTCGCCACCATCGTCGCGTGACCTTCGCGCGTCATGTTCGAGGGGGGCGGCGCGGGTCGGGAATCGTCGCGCTCGAAGAGGCCCGAGCTCAAGGGGGTGCTGTGCCGCTCGATGCGCACCAGCAGATCGCGCAGCCACACGACGCCCGCGTCGTACGCGACGCCAGCGTCGCTGCCGGGCGGGATCTCCACGAGCTTCACCAGGAACACGACCTTGTCCACGTGATCGAAGACAACGACGTGGTCGTAGTACCCAAAGTGCAGGTCGGGGAGTTCCCGGTCGTCGCGGGGGGCGTTCGCAAAGCCGAGCTTCGTCGGCTCGCCGTAACGGACGGTGTCGTACGAGGCGTACCCGAACCACCCGCCCAGGACGCAGCGGGGTAGGAGGTCCTTGGCGCCGATTGCCGCGGGACGAACGAGGTCGATGCCGGCGGTGAGTTCTCGCGGGATGGCGAGGGGGTCGGGGACGGTGGTGGGGGGGCTTTGGGAGCCGTCAGGGGAGCGGAGGACGACCCGGTGGCCGTGGGCGATGACTTCGCGAGAGGGTTGCGAGGAGAGGATGGAGTAGCGGCCCTGGCGCTCGCCGCCCTCGACGGACTCAAGAAGGAAGGAGGGCGCGGTGCGTTCGTCGGGCGCGACGAGGCGGCGGTAGGCCAGGACCGGGGTGAGCTGGTCGCTGAGCACGCGGAGGGCAAGGGGGATCACGGGCGTGCGGCCGGGTCGGGCGGCGGCCGCGGCAAGCTGGACGAACTCATCGCGCGTGAGGTTGGGCATGGGTGAGAGGTTAGGTGAGGCGGTGGCAGCGGCATTCTGCCGCTGGGTCTCGCAAGCCGGCTCTGCCGGCGTCGATTGTCTGAGAGGCTGAGATGCTCGGGCCGAGCCCGCGGGGGGGTACTGAGCGGGCAAAGCCCGCTGCTTCGCTTTCCGTTTTGAATTTGTGTTTCAATAGGTTGACGTTTTTATTTTACTTGGTATATCATCCATATGAATACCAAACATGGTACTTTCATTTCCAAGACAGAGGGTGCCTGTCTCCCCCATTGGAACAAGGCCGGGGGAATCTACTCCGTGACGTTTCGGCTCGCAGACTCGCTGCCGGCGGAGGCTCGCGAAGCAATCAGCCGCTGTCGGCGGGATTTCGAGGCCACCCGTGCGAAAATCGATGCGCCTACTCGCGGGCTCCGGATGGTGGAGGAGATCTTGCTGCACCGCATCTACTCGGCGAGACTCGACGCGATGCTCGATGCTGGTGCGGGCACTTGTCTGATGCGGGAGGACAGAGTCGCGAAGATCGTGGCAGATGCGCTCCATTTCTTCGAGGGCCAGCGGTATCGGCTGATCGCCTGGGCGGTCATGCCCAACCACGTTCACGTGGTCGTTGCACCACGGGGCGGGAGAAGTCTGGCAGAGATCCTCCTCTCTTGGAAGGGCTTCACCGGCCAGGAGATTAACCGCGCCGTAGGCAGGACTGGTCCGCTGTGGCAGAAGGAGAGCTACGACCATCTGGTGCGTGGGCAAGAGGACCTCGATCATCACGTTGCGTATGTGCTCGCGAACCCGCTTGCCGCGGGTCTGAAGCACTGGCGATGGGCTGGCCGGGTGAGCTCGAGCACGTTCGTCCAGCTCACAGAGGATGCTTGAGGTGCCAGCGGCATTCTGCCGCTGGGTCTCGCAAGCCGGCTCTGCCGGCGTCGGTCAGCGGAGAACGTCGGGCATGCGCGGGCGGAGCCCGCGGGGAGTACTCAGCGGGCAAAGCCCGCTGCCACGTCACGCCTACTATCCCGCTCTGTCCCCGGAGCCAAACACGTGCCATACACCATCAAGCCCGACGATGCCCTGACCGTCGACGCCGACAACACCAAGTACCTGCAGAAGCACGTCGACACCGGCGACCGTTGGGTCCTCAACTTCGGACCCCAGCACCCCGCGACCCACACCACGCTGAGGCTGGTGCTGGAGCTCGACGGCGAGCGCGTCGCCCGCTGCACGCCGCACATCGGCTACCTCCACTCCGGCTTCGAGAAGCTCGGCGAGGTTCTCGACTACAACCAGTACGTCACCATCGTCAGCCGGATGGACTACCTCAGCCCCATCGCCAACGACATCGCCTGGCACCACGCCGTCGAGAAGCTCCTGGGTATCGACATCACCCCGCGCTGCAAGGTGCTCCGCACCATCATGGCCGAGGTCGCCCGCATCCAGAACCACCTCCTCTGCGTCGGCGCGGCGGGGCTGGACCTCAACGCCTTCACCGGCTTCATCTACACCTTCAACGTCCGCGAGAAGATCTACGACCTCGTGGACTTTGTCTCCGGCCAGCGGTTCCACCCGGACTGGACGCGCGTCGGCGGCCTGATGCAGGACCTCCCCGACGAGGAGATGTTCAAGACGCTCGTGAAGAAGCTGATCCGTGAGGAAGTCCCCACGGCGGTCGGCGAGCTCGAGGGTCTGCTGAATCGCAACCGTATTTTCATGGACCGCACGCAGGGCATCGGCGTCGTGACCAAGCAGGACGCGATCGACTGGTCCCTCACCGGCCCGATGGCCCGCGCCAGCGGCGTCGTTCGCGACGTTCGCAAGGACGAGCCGTACCTCTGCTACGCCGACAACTGGGACGGCCAGGGTGCACCCGCCGTGAAGTTCAAGGTCCCCGTGACCACGGCCGGCGACGCCTACGCCCGGTACGTCGTGCGCAACGAGGAAATCCGCCAGTCCTGCGCCATCATCGAGCAGCTGATCGACAACATCCCCGGCGGCCCCTGCGACGCCTTCGCCGACTCCAAGGTCGTCAAGCCCCGCAAGAAGGACGTCTACGGCTCCATCGAAGGCCTCATTCAGCACTTCGAGCTCATCATGACCAACCGCGGGTTCAAGCCGCCGGTCGGCGAGGCCTACGGCGCGATCGAATCCGCCAACGGCGAGCTCGGGTACTTCATCGTGAGCGACGGCACCGCCCGCCCATGGCGCGTCCGGACCCGCCCGCCGTGCTTCGTGAACTACTCGATCATGCAGAAGATCACCGAGGGGCATCTCGTGTCCGACGTGGTCGCCATCATCGGTTCGATCAACGTCGTCGCCGCGGAACTGGATCGGTAGTTCTCCAACGCGATCCCGAGCCTCCCCATGGAAGCGATCCCATCCACGGAAGCGCGCCCCGGGCCGAAGGATCGGTTGACCCGAGTCGCTCGCGCGGCGGGAGTTCTTGCGCTTTGTCTGTTTCCTGCT
>JBIKMF010000268.1:0-5818 GCA_044359425.1 Phycisphaerales bacterium | reverse complement strand
GTCGGCGCGACCGCGGCCGACGTGACGACGCCGAACGGTCTGACGCTGAGTGCCACAGTGACAGCGGTGCGCACGCTCCCGAACGGGCTCCGGCAGTTCGACCTTCGCACTTACGCCCCCGATGGTTTCATCGACTACCACGACAGCGGCCGATACACGGTGCTACTCCGAGAGGGATTCGTCTACGCGAGTGGGTCGACTTCACAGCCGTTGCACCTCGCAGGCACGTTCGACATCACCGATTCGAGCCCGCGCGTCGAGATCCTCGGACATCGATTCACGGCGTCCGAGTGGTTCATCGACGTCCGCATCTCGGACAACGACGGCATCAACCCGGGCTCGTTCTACTCGGCATTGCCACTGTTTGGTTCGACCGTCACCGTCGCTCGGGTCAACTACAACTTCTCATTCTGGCTGACGCCAACACCCATGGAATCGGATGGCTCGTATTTCGCCACGGTTCGCGCGTATTCGCAAGGAGGGGGTCCCGACTGGCGTTCGCGCGGCCCAGCCAGACTGTGGATGTATTGGCCGATCACGGACACCCTTGGAAACCGTTGCGGAAGTGGCGAGTTCACGACCATGCCGGTTGGCTTCGATGCTCCCTCCGTGGAGATCACTCCAACAACTGTCGCCACGGAACAGCACTGGCACGTCTCCGTCCGGTACGCCTCACCCGCCGGTTTCGAGGCAGGCGCGTTCCGGAACGGTGACCTGACCGCCCGCGACTCCTTCGGAACACTGCTTGATTCTCATGTCGTTTCTACGACCCAGGGAACAGACGGCTCATGGACGGTGGTCTACGCGATGTTCGGAAACGTCGCCGCGGGGTCGCATCGCATCACGCTCCAACCCGGGCGCGTGATCGATCTCGCCGGCCACGCGGCGGGCGAGCGGTTCCGGGACGCCACGATCACCGTTCAGCGCGCGGTGAGCAGCCCCGGCGCATGGGCCACCCGAGAAGCATTGGTGGTCCAGGTCGACTACCAGAATGCGGCGAGCATCGATGAATCCTCGTTCGGTCTTGACGATCTCACTGTCGCACGGGGCTCGGAGTTCCTCACTCCGATCCGCATCGACCGTGTCCGGCGCGATGCATCGACATGGCGAGTGGCGTACACCTTCGCTCCGTTCGGTGGCGCATGGAGCCCGGACGCGAACGGTGTGTGGACAGCCTCGATCGCGCCTGACGCGGTGGTGCGTGTCGACGGCGCTTCCGTGCCGGCTGACGTGGTGCGCACCATGAACATGCACTTCCGGGAGGAAGTCACACCACGGTTGCTCTCCTCCACTGTCACCGACACGACCTGGCTTGTGAACATTCGGTTCGAAGGTGCCGTGGACATCAGCCCCCTGGGATACGGCGATCTCCGAATCCTCGATCGCCCGTACATGCCAAGCTCGCTGCACCAACTTCAGTTCATCAACGGGGCGGTCGTCGCAACATACAGCTTCACCGCTCCCGGCGGCGCATGGGACTACGAAGACAACGGCGCATACACCCTCGAGCTTCTCGCGAACGCTGTGCGCGACACTGCCGGTCTCTCTATCCTCGGGCAGAGCTTCGCGCCGTCGACGCTTTGGTTCGCCCAACCCGCGGCCCACTTGATTGCCAACTCCCGAGCCGGCGCCGAGTGGTACATCGAGGTTCACTACAACGGCGTCGGTGGGATGGACGCCGCAACGCTGGGCGATGATGACCTGACCCTCGAACGCACTGGCATCGCGTACAGCGCGACTTTCATAAACTGGGACGCAGTCACGCGCCGCGCCAGGTACCGAGTGAACCCAGTAAACGGATCGTGGACGACCGAAGACAACGGTCCCTATCTGCTCAGCGTCAACGCAAACACGGTCTTCGGTGCTGACGGTACCGCCGCGCGAGCCCGCGTCATCGCCCTGCTCGTCCGGCCGCTCAACTGAGCACCGCTCGCGATCACACGTTGAACAAGAAGTGGCACACGTCGCCGTCGCGCATGACGTACTCCTTGCCCTCGATCCGCATCTTGCCCGCCTCGCGGATCCCCTTCTCCGTCTTGTACTGCTCCAGATCCGGGATCGAGTAGATCTCCGCGCGGATGAAGCCCTTCTCGAAGTCCGTGTGGATCACGCCCGCGGCCTGCGGCGCCGTCGCCCCCACCGGAACCGTCCACGCCCGCACTTCCTTCTCGCCCGCCGTGAAGTAGCTCTGCAGCCCCAGCAGCCTGTACGCCGCGTGCGAGAGACTCGCCAGCGCGGGCTCCTTCAGCCCCAGCGCCTCGAGCATCTCCTCCCGCTCGCCGTCGGCCATCTGCCCCAGCTCGCTCTCGATCTTCGCACACACCGGCACAACCTCCGCGTGCTCCGTCGCGGCATGCGCACGAACCTTCTTGCACATCTCGCTCTCGCCGCCGAGATCGTCCTCGTCCACGTTCATCACGTACAGCACGCGCTTCGCGGTGATCATCCCGAGCATCTTCATCTGCCGAACCTGCTCGGGGTCTTCCAGCTTCAGGGACCGCGCCGTCTTGCCCGCGCTCAGCACCGGCTTGAGCTTCTTAAGCACCTCAAACCGCGCGACCTGCTCCTTGTCCCCGCTCTTGGCCGCACGCTCCGCCTTGCTGTACGCGCCCTCGACCGTCTCGAGGTCCGCGAGGATGAGCTCCATGTTGATGATCTCGATGTCGCGCAGCGGATCCACGCTCCCCGACACGTGCGTCACGTCCTCCCCGCCCGGGGCCTTCGTGAAACACCGCACCACCTGCATGATCGCGTCCACCTCGCGGATGTGGCTCAGGAACTTGTTGCCCAGCCCTTCACCCTGCGACGCCCCCTTCACGATCCCCGCGATGTCCACCAGCCGCAACGCCGCCGGAATCACCTTCTGCGTCTTCACGTACTTCTGGATCGTCTGCAGCCGCGGATCCGGGATCGGAACCACCCCCACGTTCGGCTCGATCGTCGCGAACGGGTAGTTCGCGGCGAGGGCGTTCGCCTTGGTCAAGGCGTTGAAAAGCGTGCTCTTGCCGACATTGGGCAAACCAACGATACCTGCTTCCATGGTGGAAATCCTCGATTCTGGGGCCGATGATAGGCGGAAGAGGGCAATGGGGAGTAGGCAATGGGCAATGTGGACGCGAATGGAGGCCGCGGAATCTCAACCTCCAGAGGCGATACTGGCACCCCCCGCATCCCGGCGGCGGCTCCCTCTCCGCTCCCATTGCCTAGTGCCCATTCCCCATTGCCTTCCGCCGTCATTCTCCTCTCCGGCGGGCTCGATAGCGCGACGACGCTGGCGGTGGCGCGTTCGCAGGGGTTCCGGTGCCTCTGCCTCTCCTTCGACTACGGCCAGCGGCACCGGTTCGAACTCCAGGCCGCCCGCAATGTGGCGGCCTCCCTCGGCGCGACCGAGCACCTGGTCATGACGCTCGACCTGCGGGCCTTCGGCGCGTCCGCCCTCACGGCCGATATCCCGGTCCCCAAGAACCGCGACGAAGCCGCGATGAACGCCGAGATCCCGGTGACCTACGTCCCGGCACGGAACCTGATCTTCCTGTCCATGGCCGCGGGATTCGCGGAGGCCCGCGGGGCGGCCGATCTGTTCGCGGGCGTCAACGCGGTGGACTACTCCGGCTACCCCGACTGCCGACCCGAGTTCATCGAGTCGTTCCAGCGCACCGCGAACCTCGGCACCAAGACCGGCGTGACCGAACTCGCGCTGGGACGGGTCGCGCTCCGGATCCACACCCCGCTGATCGACCTGACCAAGGCCCAGATCATCCGCCTCGGCGTCGATCTCGGAGTGGACTTCGCCCTCACGCACTCGTGCTACGACCCCGATGCACAGGGGCGTGCGTGTCGCCAGTGCGACAGTTGCGTGCTCCGCGCATCGGGCTTCGCGGCAGCCGGCGTGAAGGATCCGACCTCGTACCGATAGTCGCCACGGCCGCATCGATGATCCAAGGCGCAGTTGACGAACGAATCGCATGCGATCGCGATCATCACCCGCGCACGCTGATGCGTCAGTTGCGTCGATCGAACTCGACGAGACCGTCCTTCAAGCGCACGACACGCTTGCAGCGGCCGGCGATGGAGTCGTCGTGCGTCACCATGATGATGGTCATGCCCGAACCGTGGAGTTCTTCGAAGAGCTCGAGGATCGCGCGGCCGGTGGTGGAGTCGAGGTTACCCGTGGGCTCGTCGGCCATCAGCACGACCGGCTTGGTGACCAGCGCACGCGCGATCGCCGAGCGCTGCTGCTGACCACCGGAGAGTTCACGCGGGCGATGGTCCACTCGATCGCCCAGGCCGACCTTCGCGAGCATCGCCTCCGCGCGTTCGAGCCGTTCCCGCTTCCCCACGCCTTGGTAGAAGAGCGGAGTGGCGACGTTCTCGAGGATGGTGAGTTCGGGGATGAGGTTGAACGCCTGGAAGACGAAGCCGATCTTCACGCCCCGGTACCGACTCAGGTCCTCGTCCGGCATGGCCGCGACGTCCTGACCGTCCAGGAGGTACGCGCCGCTGGTCGGCTGGTCGAGGCAGCCGAGCACGTTCATGAGGGTGGACTTGCCGGAGCCGGACGAGCCCATGATCGCGACGTACTCGCCGTGGTTGATCGAGACGTCGATCCCGCGGAGGGCTTCGACCATGATCGAGCCATCGGGCTTGTAGTAGATCTTCTTCAGCTCGCGCAGCTCCGCCACCGGGGTTTCCCGACCGGGGGTGCGCGAGGCGGAATGGGCAGCAGTGGCGGTCACGCGGTGCAGCGGCTCAGGCCGGCCTCCCGCCGTTTGCTTCGCTCTCGATCTGAATCCCGGCGAGCGCCGTCATCGGATCCGGCGCGAAGCGGAAGACCTTGTCGAGCCCGGTGATCGCAAAGAGCGACACGACCTCGTCGGCGACCGAGCAGAGCTTCAGAAGGCGGCCACGCTCCGCGAGGGCCTTGCGGAGCTTCAGCAGCTGCGCGAGGTTCGAGGAGTTGAGATAGGTGACATCGGTCATGTTCAGCACCACGTGCGGCACGTGCTTGGAACCGGGCCCCATCCGCTCGATGATCGAGGAGAGGTCCTCGGAGAACGCCGGCTCATCGGCGAGGTCCGAAATCACGATGTCTTCCGACCAGTCTGTCGCCATACCTCGATTCCCTTCCGACCCCGAGTCGGGCATCACCGATGCCTTCGGGGCACTTCCCCTTCACGATTCAACTGTTCCACCCTCGTCTTCGGGGATGACCGCGGGCGGTGTCGCGCCGGCGTCGTCGCCCTTCTCTGATTCCAGCACACGGGCGGCGGCAATCACCTGATCGCCATCGTTCAGCGACGCGACCCGCACGCCCTGCGACCCACGCCCGCATTCGCGGATCGTCGCCGCCGGCATGCGCACAAGCTGCCCGCCCTTGCTGATCACGACCACGTCGTCGCCGTTGTTCATGTGCAGCGCGGCAACGCTCCGACCGTTCTTGTCCGTCAGCTTGATGTCGACGCGGCCCTTGCCGCCGCGCGACTGCGAGCGGAGCTTCCCGGCCTCGGGAGCGACGCGATACTCGTCGATCGGGGTGCGCTTCCCGTAGCCCTTGTCGGTGATGGTGAGCAACGTCATCGAAGGGTCGGCGGTCATGAGGTCCCCGTCGGCGTCGGGCTTCATGGGCACGCGCACGACGCTGATGACCTCGTCGCCGGCTTCGAGCTCGATCCCCTTCACGCCCTCGGCCGGGCGGCCCATGAGACGGGCGTCCTCTTCGTTGAAGCGGATCGCCATGCCGCCGGACGTCGCCAGGAGCAGATCGTCCTGCCCGTCGGTCAGCGTGACGTCCAGGAGCGAATCGCCGTCCTTCAGGCCG